>JAFDHU010000051.1 GCA_019308625.1 Deltaproteobacteria bacterium | reverse complement strand
CACCGCCATCATCTCCGGCCGGAGCAGCCCCAGGACGTGGGGCCCCACCAGCATGCCTACCAGCAACATGCCCACCAGCCCAGGCAGCTTCAGGCGCCGGAAAAGATAATCCGCCCCCAACCCCAGAATGATGATGAGCGCCAGACTGATGGCCATAGACTACTCCTCAAGCAGTGCGCCGCCCCCTGGGCGGGGCTCCGCCGAAACACCGCCGCTGACAGGCCTGCACCCATTGGATCCAATGGTCTTTTTCCGGAGGCGACAAATCTCCAGCTTTTAGGGCCAGAAAATAGTGAACTTCCCGAATAACGGGGTCGGCCGGCAAGGTCAGGGCAGCGCCTTCATAACCAGCCGTAGCAGAAATGGCGGCATTATGCCATATTTTGGCAATTTCCCCAAAATAATAAGTTTCCTCCAACAGGCCGGGGGCCGGGGGCGGCAGGGAACCAGTCGGCGGACAGGCGAATTTGCGGCGCAGATACAGGACTTCATAGATTAGTTTGGCCCGGCGGCTGAGGCTTTGCTCCAGACCGCAGACGTAAGCCCGGGAGGAGCTCAGGTCCGCCTGGCTCTCCAGGAGCTCCAGAATCCGTACGGCATAATAGGTATCCTCCACCGTGGCGGGCAGCCGGGGGGTGAGACCGAAGCCCCCGCCGTCCTTCTGCCGCTCCAGGACATAATGCTCCAGTTTCTCGGCAGCTTCCCTGTTCAAGAGCCGGCAGCAAGGCATGGAATAATCATCGGGCGCCGGCCGGGTAGCGCGGCGACGGTTAAAGAGACAACTTAAAGGGGGCCCCCGAAGCCAGCCCATAAAAAAGGCCCCTTCCGCCTTCCGGCCGGCCAGGAGCCATCAGCTTTGCGCCGGGAAAACGGCGCTGCGGTTCAGGCGGACCCCATCGCCCTCAGTTTTGGGGGATTCTAAAAAGGAGCCCCGGCGGTGTCAAGCCCCAAACCCGCCCCGGCATCGGGATAACCAGGGCAAAGGCCTTGACAACAACCCCCGGCAATTATAATTAATTAACTGCAAGTGCTGGGGGATCGTTCAACGGTAGGACAGCAGACTCTGGATCTGCGAATCTAGGTTCGAATCCTAGTCCCCCAGCCAGTTTTTTTTAAGGCTGAACAAAAGGTTAGGGGAATCAAACCCCAACCGGGAAGAGTCCCCTGTTTGTCCCCATATCCCTGCTCACTCCGATCTGCATTGACGACTCACCTTCCCTGTCGGTCATGGAGCTACGCTCCAGGGCCCGCCGGGCCAAAGCCAAGGGGGAGCTGGATTTCATGGTTGTGGACTACCTGCAATTGGTGCGTCCCCTCCGGCGGGGCAGAACCCGAGAAGAAGAGGTGGCGGAAACCTGCCGGGGCTTCAAGACCTTGGCGGGGGAGCTCCAAATCCCCATCCTGGCCCTTTCGCAACTGAGCCGCAAGGTGGAGGACAGGCCGGACAAAAGACCAGGCTTGTCTGATCTGCGGGAACCCGGCGCCATTGAGCAGGATGCTGAGGTGGTGCTGTTTATCTACCGGGACGAGAAGAAAAGCAACGGCGAAGCGGAGATCATCATCGGCAAAAACCGCAATGGACGGACCGGGACGGTCAAGCTGGCTTACTCGGAGAACTTTCTCCGGTTTGAAAACTTGGAGCAGGATGAATGATGGAGATGCTCCGAAGCCAAAAATCGAGAAGATTAACAGGCCGGTCTTCCCAGTGCTCTCGGAACAGTTTTAGCTGAAAGAGAAAAGCAACCTCAACCCGGGTTACAAGGCATCAGTCGTTATCCTAAAAATCCCCGGCCAGCCGGTTACGAAAAAAAACAGCCAGATTGCCCGTTGTATCAAGGGGAAGCCCGTCGTGGTCCAATCCAAAAACTATCGGCAAACATTTCTGTCCGGTTAAGCCAGAGCTAAGGTTAACTGTCGGTAATTGTTCATATTTTTAGGTGATGCTTTGGGAGGCTCCAGGAGTTCCTGAAAAGAGCAGCGCCGGAAGAGGTTGAGTTGTAAGAGACGCAGAAAGTATTGCAAAGTAACGACCGCAAGGTTTCGGAAGGGGTTGAATTCTGCAAAGCCCCCTGACAGAGTCGATCATTTGCCCCCTCTCCATCGGGTGCGCGCTGAGCCCGGAAACAAAGGCGGCCTCCCCTTAAACAGGGGCAATGCCTCGGGGAACTTTTTGACATGGTTTCAAGCCAAGGCCGCCACCAGGCGCCGGCCCCTGCGAGAGTGGGGCATATCTGTTTCATCCCCCCGGACCCGTGGCCACTATCATTTTCTCGGAGCTAAGGGCATGATCGATTAACGATATAAACGATATAGAAGGAGACCTGATAAAATAGCTGCGAAACCGGCAAGTGAGACCAGAGGCTTACTCACAATAAAAAAGAGAATAATCCAGAAATTGCACAGGATGAAAAAGATGGCTGTAAACGGATAACCGATGGTTTTATATGGCAGGTCTGAAACAGGTTGCCTTTTCCTCAGAACGATGAGCCCCACTACAGTCAGTAGTGAAAAAAGTGAAAGGGTGAAGCCGATGAGGAGAAGCAAGTTTTGGAGTGAGACCGTTATCACCATAAAAAGAGCCAGACCGGCCTGCAAGAGGATAGCATTGCCCGGAGTTCCCCGTGGATTGTCTAACTTGCTGAGGTTTGAAAAAAACAAGCCATCCCGGGCCATGGCCAGATAGACTCGGGGGCCGGTCATCATCATGGCGCTGATTAGTGACAACAGGCAGAGGGCGATCACTCCGGCGATGACCCGGCTGATACGGGGGCCGAAAAGAGCCAAGGCGGCCTTCTCCCCCACCTCCACCACCCCGCTCATCTCCTTGGGAGAAAGCCCATAGAGAAAAGTCAGATTCAGCAAGAGATAAACAATGGTGACAAGTAAGGTTCCGCCCAGCAAAGCCAGGGGGATATTTTTGGTGGGCCTGGAGATTTCGCTTCCCATGTAAGCTGCGGCATTCCAGCCGCTGTAAGCAAATGTGATAAAGATAAGGGAGACAGCAAATTGGCCGGAAAAAAACACACTGGCGGGGGGAGTCTCAGTCAGGTGGGCCAAAGAGCCTTTACCCCATCCCAAGCCTAAGAGTACAAACGCCATAATGAGGGCCACTTTAAAGACAACTAGGATGTTTTGAATCCGACTGCCCAAAAACAGACTGTGGCGGTGGACAAGGGAGAATGCCAGAACCACCCCAGAGGCCAACATGGTGATCGGAGACAGCGTCAATAAAGTCAACCCTTGATATTTTAAGGTGAGGCCCACTTCTGGACAGCCGATCACGCCCACCAGGAAGTAGACCGCAAAAGCAATGGCGGCGGCGGCAATAGGCGCCGAAAAGCCCACCAGGAGAGAGACCCAGCCGGAGAGGAACCCCACCAGTTCGCCAAAACTCTCCCGAAGGAACACATACTCTCCTCCGGGGCGTGGGTACCGGGCCCCCAGTTCCCCATAACAAAGGGCCCCCGCCAGGGCGAAAAGCCCTCCCAGGGCCCAGCATACCAGCATTGCCCAAGAGTTTCCCAGCTCCTGAATGATAAAACCAGAAGTAGTGAAGATGCCTGTTCCCACCATATTGGCCACCACCAGGCAGGTGGCCGAAAACAGGCCCATCTTTTCGGAGCCGTCTCTTGTTACCGGTGATTCCTGGGAGTCAGCCTGGGCTCCTGCTGGAACCACTTTATTCATTATTCGTGCACGACAAAAGTAAAACTGGTGCTGTAAAAATGTTCGTCGCACTCCTCCCGGGGATGATAGGGGGTTTTATGGCTGGTGACGATGAGCCACTTGCCCGGTTGGTCCAGACTTACCTGGATTTGACCCTGTGCGTCAGTTTTGCCGACCGCAACAAATGGTTTGGAGGAATCAGACCGGCTGGCATGCGCAACCCTGACCTCGGCTCCGGCGAGGGGCGCTCCCTGGAAAATAACTTTTATGGGCAACGCTTGCCCCACTTTCAGGACGTGGGGATTTTTCAGAGGGATGATTTCCAGGGAGCTGCGGGCGCCCATGTCAAACCCCTCCCGCTTACTTCCTGCATTTATCAGGGTTTTGGCATTCATGTGGAAGCGAAAGCAGGAAAGAGCGTCAGGCAGGCCTTTTTTGCTTTGCAGTTTAAAGCCACTACGAGTTTTGGTAAGAAAATCCGGCACCACTTGCGCCAAGATGAGATATTCCCCGGCCTTTGGGGGAACAAACTTATATTCCGTAGTGGAGATTTTTTTCAGAGGAACCTCCTGACCCCTGGCTCCAAGAACTTTTATGGATCCCAAGCGTTCCGGTTTAATTTGTTCATCCCGGGGGAATTTGTGGCCCCAGCCAATTTCCACCTTGACAGGCTCTCCGACTTTGGGGGTGTCATGGTCCACGAGGAGCCAAAGAACATGAGCATGGGAGGCGAGAGGAACGGATAAAGCCACGGCTACGGCAAGAGTCGCCATTAAGGTCTTCATAGTCCTACCTCTTCCAAAATTAATAGAATTCACGGGAAAGGCCTTCTGAAAGGTATCCGGCTATCCTGTGTTTCAATCATAACCGATGAGTTTTTCTACCCGGCTCCGGTAAGGCTTGCCCTCCAGACAGCGTCCAACGATAATTATCCCCATCCAGGATTCCTTTTCCTGAGCAGTCTTCGCCAAAATGGTGTCAAGCGTGCCTTTGATCACTTTCTCCTTGTGGGGGTAGCCGGCGTAATAAACTACCGCTATCGGAAGATCGCCGGGGTGGTATTTCCGTAACAGGGTTATTAGTTTTGTCATGTCCTGGATAGCCATGTAAAAGACCATGGTCTTGGGGTATTCCGCCAAGTCTTTGATCAGTTCCTTGCCCTTTTTCCTCAACAGAAAATATGGGGAGCTTTGCATGACAAAGCGGGTCTCGTAGGCCGGGATGCTGGACTTCTTCAAGGCGGCCATGGCTGCGGAAAAAGCCCCCACTCCTGGAATTATTTCCACCTCTTCGGGATCAAATCCTTCCACAAACCAGTGGGAAGGACCAAAAAGACAGGGATCGCCGCTGTCCAGCAGGGCCACAGTCTTGCCCTGAGCCAACTTATCTTTGATCTGCCGGACAATTTCATCCCGTCGTCTGATTCTCTCCTCATGAAAGGCCTGTTTATCCTCTGGTTTCATCTTTGACAGTTCCCTCCAGGGTATCCCTTTGTAATCCCACATGCCTTTCCACGGGTCGGCCAGGATCGGTTTGCCCTGGAGGTAGGCCTGGAAGCGCTTTTGCATTTTGGGGTCGCAGAGGATGAAATCCGCTTTCTTAATGACCTCGATGGCCTTAAGGGTGGCATATTCGGGTCCCGCAGGTCCGGTGCCCACCACATAAAACTTCCCTGGGACGAAAGGGTGGCCAAAAGCCGGATGGGTCCCCAGGGTCAGGAGCAACCCGAGACCAAAAACTGCAGTCCGCAACCAAGCAAATCGTCTCATTGGTTATCCTCCGTTATTCCCGAGTTAGAATTTGGTCCCGATGGTAAAGCCATAGGTCTGTCGGGGCGCATAGTATCCCTGGATTTCCTGATAGCGCGTGCCTGTGGCGTTGATCACAAAGGCATTCAAGTTCAGTGTCTGCCCCCAGAATTTAAATTTCTGCTCAAAGCCCAAGTCCAAAGTGGCATACGACCCGAGCCTGAATTTTTTCTGGGAACTGCGGGCGCTTGTATAGTGCAGGGTGGCCTGCAGCCAGCCGTCTTTCCAGAGGCGCACTCGGGCATTCACTTTGACTTTATGCTTCGGGTAAAGGAGAGGCAGAAAATAGGTCCAGTCCTGTTGAAAAGGAGACTCCGCCGCATCAAAGCCCTGATAATTGTAAGACGTCATGCCCCAAAACCGGTCTTTGAACCGGACGGTCGCCTCCAGCTCCACCCCGTAGAGCTTGACACTGGGCACATTGTACAGACAGTCGCTGCCCAATCCCGTGCCTGGGGCCATAATACCGCTGTCATTGATAAAATCCTCAATATCGTAGTAGTAAAAAGTGCCCCTGAAGGTGAAAGGTTTGAAGCTCTGGATGATGCCAATCTCATATTCCCAAGCGGATTCCGGCCTCAACACCGGGTTCTCTTTGGACGCGCACCGCGCCCACCAATAGTAGTCTCAGGGGCAAGGCAATCGGGTAGATCGGCTGATGGCGGCGTACAGGGAGGTGTCCGGAGTGGCCTGGAAGTTCAGTTTAAAGCTGGGATACCAGCCTTCCTCCCGTTGTTCCTTGCCTCCCACAGGGAATGCTGGCCCGGGGAGCCCTTTTTCAAACCAAGCATAATACGTGTCCATCTTGATGTTGTAGTAACGGACGCCAGGAATAAAGGTAATCCGTTTGCTGATCCGGATAACATCCTGGAGGTACGCTGATTTTACGATGTAAATTATCGGGTTTTGTGGGGGAAAGCCCAGGATCTGGTAGTCCAGACCAAAGGTCAGGCGGTGCCGATCAAACAGTTTCAAGTCCCGATATTCAAGAATGATCCCTTTAGTGACGTCCCGAGTGGTAACATTAAGAAAAACAGGTCTTCCCATTCGCATGGCGTAAAAATGGATATCCCGCCGGCCGTTGGTGGTCCAGGCATGAACTTTGGCTGTGCCTGATCCTATGGGCACCTCCAAAATGGCATCCAGATAGTAGGTGCGCCGGTTCCACTTAGGGATCGGCTCCCCGGGAAGCTGGATGGCGGAGGGCAGATGGCGCAGATAATCAGCCGTGGGCAAAAATGGCGGATAGTCCGGATCAAAATCAGGCCGAGAGGGATCGTTGACAACAGGGAAACCGTATTGGACCTTGCTCAGCCGGGCCCCCAGCCACAGGGTGGTGTCATAGGGCAAAAACAATTGAATGCCGCCGGCAAAACTGTTGTTCCACTGGAAATTGTTACGCAAGTATCCGTCCGTGGATTGGCGGCTGGCGGAAAAATGATAGCCCACCCGGTTCAGAAGGCCACCGTCTACAGATCCCTTGAAATAATAGGTGTTAAATGAGGAATATCCCGATGAGAGACTCACTTCCGGTTTGAGTTTGTCGGTCTTTTTACCTTTTTTGGTGATGATATTGATCACCCCGCCGATGGCGAATGGATGTAACACCGTGTGGCCGCCTCGGATGATTTCCACCCGCTCGATGTCATCAATGTTCAAGGTTGTCCAGTCGACGATATAACGGCCGTAGTGACCGGTATGGTTGATGCGGCGCCCGTCAATTTCCACCACCATGCGCCCTTCGCTGAGTCCCCGGATAGCCACCTCATCCCCTGGACTGGCCATAAGAGGATTGTGGCGCAGGACATCAATGCCTCCGATTTCCCGTAGAACGTCTTCCAAAGTGCGGACCATTCCCGGCTTCTTGAATTGGTCCATATTGATGACCGTCTTTTCCGTGGTGATTTCCACCCCCGGCATGGGCGCCATCACCGTGATCGGTTCCAGTTTGATGGGTTGCTCCTCCCCACTGGCGGTCAGCACCGAAAAAAACACCCAAAACACCGCGAGAAGCCAAATTCTTTTCCAGCTCCTCAGCCCATTTCCGCTTCCTTCCATCTCCCTCCTCCAAGCGATGGGTTTTGACAAATGACCCCATCCCTGGTAGAAAAGAAGATGGGGCCGTGGTTTTCCCGACGCGGTCCTGGAGAAGGCGGCTTTTCTTGGCAGGGGGTCGCCTTCTCCCTTTTGCCCCAAATATCCCCTTAAGCGGCCGAGTACCCAAATAAAAAAGCCACGAAGACCCACCAAGTGGTTGAGCCTTCGTGGCTGAGTTCACTTAAGCCGCTTAATTAACTAAAAGGAGTTCGCTCCTTTTTGAGGTACGTTACTGCTAATTTTATTTTCTGTCAAGCATTTTTTGGTCTGGGACCATCGGGTTCTCTCGCCATTTCCCCCTTGGCGGAATTTTCAGCAAATTGATCTCCGTAATGGGTCCGTGGATGTGGCCCTTCATTTCCTCCCTCCTGCCTGGCGAGCCGGTTGCGGGGTCTCCAGGG
>JAFDHU010000050.1 GCA_019308625.1 Deltaproteobacteria bacterium | reverse complement strand
TAAGTCGTGTCCTTATCGCTGTCAAGG
Source organism: Deltaproteobacteria bacterium (assembly GCA_019308625.1). Lineage (GTDB taxonomy): Bacteria > Desulfobacterota > Desulfobaccia > Desulfobaccales > 0-14-0-80-60-11 > DTHB01. Next base: position 8,046 of record JAFDHU010000050.1, on the reverse strand, counting down.
TTCTGTCAGCTCCGGCTAAGTATGTCCAGCAGGCTGATGGTTGAGGCCGGGAATTTTCCGGAAGGTTAAGCCGGAATCACCACCCGCCGCGTTGGTGCCACGTGTTTGCTTTCGGCCTTGAGAGTCTTAACACCCTGTGGGATTTTGGTGATTTGAAAAACCGGATTTTTCCTACAGCTCTGCCCCAGCCGTCTCCCAGGCCAGCCGGGCGGCCCCCAGGAGGCCGGCATCGTCCCCCAGTTTGGCCGGGGCCACGGACACCTTGGCCGGCGGAAACAGGGTCAGGCGCCGGTGCATTTCCTCCATCATGGGGAGGTGGAAGTGAGCCCAGGACAGGGCAAAACGGCCGCCGATAACCACGCGGGACAGCCCCAGAAGATGCACCACGTCGGCGATGGCGATGCCCAGGGCTTTCCCCACCCGCTCAAAGGCACGGCGGGCCAGGGGGTCGCCCATCTTGGCGGCGGTCACCAGAGTCTGGCCGTCAATGGCGTCCGGGTCCTTTTCCCACAATTCCGTCAGCCAGGAAGGTTCTTTTTGGGCCAGCTGCTCCTTGACCCAGGCCACGGTCCAGGAGCCTGAGGCAAAGGTCTCCAAGCAACCCCGGCTACCGCAGCGGCAGCGAGGACCTTCCGGGTCAATGGTGAGGTGACCTACCTCGCCGGCGGTGCCGGCGGTCCCGGACCAGATTTGGCCGTTCAGGATAAGTCCGCCCCCCACCCCGGTGCCCAGGGTCATGCCCAGGATGTGGTCATAGCCGGCCCCGGCACCCAGCCAGTTTTCCCCGTAGGCGAAAAGGTTGGCATCGTTTTCCATCACCACCGGCCAAGGCAGCCGGTCCCCCAGCAGGGGGCCCAGGGGATAGTCCTTCAGGAAGGCCAGATTGGGGGAGAAGGCCACAATGCCTTCCTCAGGCAGAATGCGCCCCGGCACGCCCAGACCCACCGCGGTGACCTCCACTTCCAGGTCCGCTGCTTCCCGGACGGAGGCGAAAAAGTCTTCGGCCATGGTGGTAATCAGGGCCTCTTCGTCCGGCATGGTGGCGGTAGTGCGCTCCCAGCGTCCCAGGATAGTGCCTTGGCGGTCCACCAGGGCCCAGCGCATGTTGGTGCCGCCCAAATCCACTGCGATCACTGCGGGTCTTTTGGTCATGCGTCTCCACTTTCGGCGAGGTCAGGGACAACTTTCTTCAAGCGCTCCAAGTCCACTGCTCCCGGCCGCAGCAGCCGGGGCCTGGAGGAACTCAGGTCCACCACGGTGGATGGCAACCCTCCGGGGCAGGGCCCGGTATCCACAATCAGCGGCACCGCTTCCCCGAATTCCCGGTCCACCTCCGGGGCCCGGGTCAGGGGTGGCCTGCCGCTGCGGTTGGCGCTGGTGCCGGTGACAGGATGACCCAGGCCCTGAATCAGGCGGCAGGTGGCGGCTTGGCGGGGCTGTCTCACCCCCACCGTACCGGTACCCCCGGTCACCAGGGCCGGCAGCCCCGGTTTGGCCGGCAAAATTATGGTCAACGGGCCGGGCCAAAACTCCCGGATGAGAGCCTCGGCGGCCGGTGACACCTCCGCCACGAGGTCCGCCAGCATCTCCAGGCTGGCCACCAAAAGCAGCACCGGCTTCCCGGGCGGCCGCTCCTTCAGGGCAAAAAGGCGTTCCAGGGCGGCCTCCTGTAAAGGATGCACCGCCAAGGCATAAAAGGTTTCGGTGGGCAGCGCCACCACCTGACCGGCGGCCAGCAGCTTCCCGGCTTCCCCCACCAGGGCATCCGTCTCGGCTTCCCGCCACTCCCGGATGCGGCCCATGTTCCCATGATAACTTCCCTCCCTTCCCCTGGCAAGGCTTGACGAAATTTTCCCCCCGCAGATAATTAAGGGAACCCTTGCAGTTAATCACTATCCCTTCAAGGAGACCTGCCTGTTCCATGGGTTATAAAATTTCCTTCGAGTGTCGCGCCTGTCTGGAGCGGCTGGTGGACCTGACGGTGGAGCTGGCCACCCCGGACCCGAAGCTCCAGGAGAAGGCCCGGCGCCGGGCTCTGGCCATCATTGACGAGGAGTTTCGTCCCGGCGCGGTCCCCGCCCTGATTGCCAACCGCTTTCATCTGGCTATCCAGGAAATCACCGGCAACCCGGACCCGTTTCTGCCCCGCAAGCAGGCGGAAACCGCGCAACTGGCGGCCCTGTCTGCGCGGCTGGGCCCCACCTTTGACCGAGATCTGGAATCCTTGGTAAAGCTGGCGGTGCTGGGCAACGCCATTGACTTTTTCCGGGACGAGGCCGAGGTTTTGCAGGACATGCAGTCCCAAGTCGTCCTGACGGTATCCCACCTGTCTCGCTTCCAGGAGCTCCTGGCCGCCACCATCGGCCCCGTCCTGTATCTGGCCGACAATGCCGGAGAGCAGTTTTTTGACGAACCTCTGGTGTCCCATCTCCGCCGTGGAGGCCGGCGGGTGTTCTACGTGGTCAAGGCCGGGCCCATCCAAAACGACCTTAGCCGGGAGGACCTGGCCGCCTCCGGCTTGGCAGCGCGGCTGGAACCCGTGGCCGACACCGGCACTCGCACTGTGGGGCTGGTGCTGTCCCAGGCCAGCGCTGCCTTCCGCCGGCTTTACCAGGAGGCGGCCATTATCATCGCCAAGGGCATGGGGCATTTTGAGACCTTGGGCCACCTCACCGACCCCCGCCTGTTTTTTCTCCTGCAGGCCAAATGTCCGCCGGTGGCCCGGGCCCTGGGGGTGGAGGTGGGAAGCTTCGTCTTCTGCCAGGCCGGTACCCCCCTTGACAATCAGGAAAATTAATCATAATATAAAATTGTCCATGCAGGTCCCTTCGGGGGTTAAAGGGAAGCCGGTGTGAATCCGGCGCGGTCCCGCCGCTGTAATTGGGGACGAAACCGGCAGACATGCCACTGGGGGCTGAACCCCTGGGAAGGCGTCGGGAGTAGGAGGATCCAAGAGCCAGAAGACCTGCCTGCATGGTCCAGCGTCGGGTTGCGCGGTTTCAGCCCGGCGTTTCAGTCTTGAGGATCAAGAAAACTGGGTGCAATCCTCAACTCCATCGCGGGGTTGAGGATTTTTTGTTTGGGAGAACACCTTTTGCCGTGGGTTTGCGGCCCCGACTACCCTGTTGATTGTGGCAACAAGGCCTGAAGACTAGGCCCACCTGAAGCAGGGCCCAAATCCTGAAACCGATGACCAAGCGGACTTTACTCCTGGGCTCTATCGCCCTTCTTTTTATCCATGGCGCCCTGGCGGCCCTGGTTCTCACGGCTTGGCAGGTTCTGCCGTTGCAGGCCGGCGGGAGCCGGGGCCGGCAGGTTTTCCCGGCCCGGCCACAGCGCCTGGTTTCCCTGGCCCCCAGCATCACGGAGATTCTCTACTTCCTGGAACTGGGCCGACGGGTGGTGGGCGTCACGTCCTACTGCAACTATCCGCCGGAAGTGAAAAATAAGCCCCGCATCGGCACTTACTGGGACTTCAACCTGGAGGCCATCCTAGCCCTGAAGCCGGACCTGGCCCTGGGCATGGCCCACCAGGGGGAGGGCCAGGACGCTTACCAGCTCCTGCAAAAGTGGGGCATTCCTCTTTACCTGGCTGAAGCCGACACCCTGCCGGACCTGTTCCGGGAAATTGAAGCCATCGCCCGGCTCACCGGCACAGAAAAGGTGGCCCGGCGTAAACTTCCGGCCCTGAAAGCTCGGGTCCGGCGCATTGAGGAAGCGGTCCGGGGGCTGCCCCGACCCCGGGTGTTTCTTCAGGTGGACCAGGACCCCCTCATCACCGTGGGCCGCCTGTCCATCCACAATGACCTCATCCAGCGGGCCGGAGGCATCAACATCGCCGGACACATCAATCAGCGCTATCCGGTGTTCAGTCTGGAGGAGGTGCTGCGGGCCCGGCCGGAAATCATCCTGTTCACCGGCATGGTGGGCGACCGGGTACTGCCCCTTCGGCTGGCCTTCTGGCGTCCCTGGACCATGCTGCCCGCGGTGAAAAACCACCGCCTGCACTGGGTGAACCCGGACCTCATCGACCGCCCCGGGCCCCGTCTGGTGGAAGGCCTGGAGATCCTGGCCCGCCTGTTTCATCCCGACCTTCCCTGAATTCGGCCATGCCCGCTCCCTCCCCCCACCTATGTTCAACCCTCGCCGGAGAAGACCAGACTGCCGTTTAAAGTTTTCTTAAAGTTTTTTGAAAATCCTCCGAAGGCAGGGCCAAAGGTCCGAAGGCGTGGGCGGCAGCTTCCGCGCTGTTGGTGTCTGAAGTTCTCCGGTCCCGCCTCCAGCGGCTGCCGGAAGCTTTAATCGGAAGCCCTGCCATGAGCCTGGTGATGATATTGGTAGGAGTATTTTTCCTGGCATTTTCCCTGGCCCTGTTCTGGCTTTCGCGGGTGCTGGAGGCCAGCCTGCTGGATGACGCGGCCCTGACTCTGGTTTTCTCCCTCACCGCTCTGGGCCTGGCCCAGGTCATCGCCGGCGGCCTGTCCCGAAGCCTTGCGCTTGTCACCCTGCTGGGTGCCTGGCCTTAGCGGCCTTTTATCGAGGGGCTTGGGGCCCGGGGGCGCCTGTGTTATCTTGTAGAAAAATCCCTCCACGAACAAGGAGTGAACTATGCCGGAAATCGCGGTAAAAGGCATGAGCTGCGGCCATTGCGCCGCGGGTGGCCCAGGACCTGGAAGCCCTTCCCGAGGTGAAGGGCGTCCAGGTTGATCCGGGCACCGGCCGGGTCACCTTTGCCAGCGAACAGCCGGTTTCCTGGGAAGAGCTGGCCCGGGCCGTCAAGGCCGCGGGCTATGAGCTGGCATCAGGCCCGTCCTGAAGTCAAAGGAAGCTTGAGCTCCAACCTGCACTGAGAGCGCGCCTTGAAAAGTCCGCCAGGAAACGTCCTCCAGGCGGAAACTGCGCCTGCCGCCTCCATCGGATTGAAACAGCTGCCGGCCGAAACCTTCAGATCAGCTCTGCTGGGATAATTCCCTTTCCAGTGCTTCGGCTACCTGCTTGGCGTCAAACATCCTCCTTTCAAAACCATCGGACTGATGGGTGTTATAGAGGCCGCAGCCCGGAAAGGGTCCTTCTCCTTGACAGGTATCCCGCTCTTCGTTATGGTTACAGTTTGAATTGAGTTACGGGATGCGATCCGGCCAGATGCACCGCTTTCCATGACTTTTCTCCTGCCCCCCGGAGCTCAGCCAGGTTTGCCGGCGGCGGTCTGCCCCCGGTTTTTAAGGAGATAGCTTCATGTTGCGCGCCATCCGCCTGAAATTCCTTTTTTTGTTCATTTTGACCATATTTTCCGTGCTGCTGATTCTGCCTTCCCTGCCGGTCCAAATGCCTTCCTGGTGGGAGAAGTACGTCAGCCGGGGCCTGAACCTGGGACTGGACCTCAAGGGTGGCATGCACCTGGTTCTGGAAGTGGACATGGACCAGGCGGTCAACAATGCCTTGAACCGCATCTCCCGGGAACTTAAAGAGGTGAGCGATCGCCGGGGTCTGGGCGTGAGGCTCGGCGAAATCTCCCAGGGCATCCTCACCGTCACCCTGCTGGACAAAAAGGAACAGTCGGCTTTCCAGCGACTGCTCAAGGAAGAGTTCCCCCAGGTGAAGGTGGGCCTGCCCCAGCCTCAGAACGGCAGCCTGGTCTACACCTTGCGCCTGAAGCCCGGGGAGCTGGCCCAGCTTCAGGAGCGCACCCTGTCCCAGAGCCTGGAGGTGCTGCGCAACCGTATTGACCAGTTCGGGGTCACCGAGCCGGTTATCGTGCGCCAGGGCACCGACCAGATCGTGGTGCAGCTTCCGGGCATTCAGGACCCCCAGCGGGCCATGGACCTGATCGGCCAGACGGCCCAGTTGGAGTTCAAGCTGGTGGACGACGTGGCTCAGGTCAATATCCAGCAACTTATTGACGAGGCCCTCCAGGACGGCCGCCTCAAACCCGGCTACACCACCGAGGAGGTGAACCGGGTCCTGGCTGACAAAATCCCTCCAGGGGACGAAATCCTCTTTGAAAAGCGCCGGGACCGGGAAACCGGCCGGATAGAAACCGTCCCCCTGCTGGTCAAGAAGAAGGTGCTGCTCACCGGCGACGCGGTCAAGGATGCCAAGGTCACCTACGATGAATACGGCGAACCCCAAGTGTCTTTTACCTTCAACCGCCGGGGCGGGGAGCTTTTCGCCAAAATCACTGCGGAAAACGTCAAGCGGCGGCTGGCCATCATCCTGGACAACGTGGTGAAATCCGCTCCGGTCATTGAGGAGCGCATCGGCGGCGGCCGGGGCCGCATCCACGGCTCCTTCACCACCGAGGAGGCCAAGGACCTGGCCATTGTGTTACGCTCCGGCGCTCTGCCGGCCAGCGTGAAAATCGTCCAGAACATCACCGTGGGCCCCACTTTGGGACAGGACTCCATCCGCAAGGGCCTGCAGTCCGGCCTGCTGGCGGCCTTCCTGGTGCTGGCCTTCATGATTTTCTACTATCGCTTCTCCGGGGTGGTGGCCGACTACGCCCTGATTCTCAATACCATCATGCTGCTGGGGGCCCTGTCCCTGTTCAACGCCACCCTGACCCTGCCGGGCATCGCCGGCATCATCCTGTCCCTGGGCATGGCGGTGGACTCCAACGTCCTCATCTACGAACGCATGCGGGAGGAGTTCGCCGCCGGCAAACCCCTGAAAACCGGCATCGACGGCGGCTATGACAAGGCCTTCTGGACCATCATTGACTCCCACGTCACCACCCTCATCACTGCCTTTGCCCTGTTCCTGTTCGGCACCGGCCCCATCAAGGGCTTTGCCGTCACCCTGTCCCTGGGCGTCACTCTCAACCTGTTCACCGCTCTGTTCGGCACCCGGGTGGTCTATGACTGGGCCCTGGTCAAGCGCTGGCTCCGAAACCTGAGCTTCTTCCAGTTCTTTGAACGGCCAAATTTGGACTTCATTTCCTGGCGGCGCCACGCCTTTGTCATCTCCCTGGTGTTGGCCCTGCTGGGGGTCACTGCGTTTGTGCAGTTGAGCCGGGGCCACGGCAATCTGGGGGTGGAATTCTCCGGCGGCGCCATGGTGCGCCTGGAGGCCCAGAAGCCCTTCACCGTGAACGAAGTGCGCCGGGCCCTGAACCGGGAGGGCTGGGGCCACGCCGAAATCCAGCCGGTGGCCGGCGGCCAGGGCCTGATGGTCAAGGTGAAGAAGTCCCAGGAAAGTGTGGGCCAGATGGCCGATAAGCTGGTCTCGGTACTGAACAAGACCCTGCCGGAAAACAAGTTCAAGGTGATGGGCACCGAAGAAATCGGGGCCTCCATCAGCCGGGAGCTCCGCAAAAAGGCCATCATCGCCATCGCCATCTCCCTCATCGGCATCATCGCTTATATTGCCTGGCGCTTTGAGCTCATCTTCGGTCTGGCCGCCACGGTGGCCACCTTCCACGACGTGCTGGCGGTGCTGGGGGTGTTTTATCTCCTGAATAAAGAAATCACTCTGCTGGTGGTCACCGCGCTCCTCACCTTGGCCGGTTATTCCCTCACCGATACCGTGGTGGTGTTTGACCGCATCCGGGAGAACCTGGGCCGCCGCCGGGGCACCCTGGGCGAAATCATCAACCTGAGCGTCAACGAGGTGCCAGCTTGACCGTGCTCCTGGTGGTGGTGCCCCTGTACTTCTTCGGCGGCGTGGTGCTCCGGGACTTCGCCTTGGCCATGATCCTGGGCGTGGCGGTGGGCACCTATTCTTCGGTGTTTGTGGCCAGCCCCATCGTCTATGCCTGGCGCAAGGAAGTCAAACGAGTGGAGATCAAGCGGGAGAAGGTCATTGAACTGGAGGCCCAGAAACAGAAGCGCCTGGAAAAGAAGGCGGCCGAACCCAAAAGAAAGAAAAAAAAGAAAAAAGGCGGCAAGAAGTAACAGCCGGGCGCAATCTTCAGGAGGCTCCGTTTTTATACCCTGCTAAGGTTACCCGCCTGCGACGAATGACCAAAAACCAAAAACCAAAAACCAAAAACCCCGGACCAAAACCCAGGGCTTTGGTCCTTTATGGCTATGGCCTGAACTGCGACTGGGA
>JAFDHU010000049.1 GCA_019308625.1 Deltaproteobacteria bacterium | reverse complement strand
CTCTAAACTGTCTTTTCAACCGAAAACTGAAAACTGGAAACCCCGCTCACTGCACCAGAGCCGCCACCTTCCGGGCCGCGTCCTGCATGTCTTCGGCCACCGTGAAGGTCAGGCCGGATTCGTTCAGCAGCTGGCGGCCTTCCTCCACGTTGGTGCCCTCCAGGCGGATGATGATGGGGGCCCGCACGTCCACTTCCCGGGCCGCCTGGATGACGCCCGCGGCCAGCCGGTCGCAGCGCAGCAGCCCCCCGAAAATGTTGATGAGCACCACCTTGACCCGGGGGTCAGACAGGATGATGCGGAAGCCATTGGCGATCATCTCCGGGGTGGCGTCCATGGTGGCCATGGCCAAGCCGGCACCGTTCACCATGGCCCCGATGTTGCCGGTAAGACGGATGTAGTTCAGATGATGCTTTCGGGCCTCATTCTCCAGGGGGTCCATTTCATCCGGGTCCTCCAGGGCCGCCAGGTCATGGTGCCGGAACAGGGCGTTGTCATCCAGATTGATTTTGGCGTCCAGGGCCAGCATGTGGCCGTCTTTGGTAACCACCAGGGGGTTGATTTCCGCCAGGGAGCAGTCCAGGGCCACGAACATGCGGTAAAGATTGGTGATGAAGCCGGTGGCCGGGCGGAGGAGCTCCGGCGGCAGGCCCACCCCGAAGGCCAGATTGCGGGCCTGGTAGGGCATCAGCCCCAGCAGGGGGTCCACCGCCTCCTTGACGATGAGCTCCGGGGTCCGGGCCGCCACCTCCTCAATCTCCATGCCGCCGGCGGCGCTCATCATGATGACCGGGCGAGCCAGGCTGCGGTCCACCACGATGCCCAGGTAAAGCTCCTGGGCGATGTCCTGGGCCTGCTCCACCAGAACCGTCTTGACATACCGGCCTTCGGGGCCGGTCTGGGGAGTGATGAGGGTCATGCCCAGGATGCGGGAGGCTACGTCTTCCACCTCTTCCGGGGTGGCCGCGGTTTGGATGCCGCCGCCCTTGCCCCGGCCCCCGGCATGAATCTGGGCCTTAACCACAAAGGGTCCGGCCTCCAGGGTTTCCGCCACCTGGCGGGCCTCCTCAGGGGTGGCCGCCACCCCCCCGGCCGGCACCGGTACCTGAAACTTTTGCAAAAGTTCCTTGCCCTGATATTCGTGGATTTTCATGGGAAAATCTCCTGTTCTTTTATCTGGGAGAGGGGGCCAGGGGTTGCAAACCCCTGCCCCCTCTCCCAGACCCACTCCCCCAACCCCTTATGGGGGGTTGGGAGGGGGTTTGGGGGAGGGCGGGGGGCCGTTGGTCCCCCGGCCTTCCCCCAAAAGTCCTGCTCCTACTCCACATTAGCGTGGCGGGCGAGCATTTCCTCCCGGTTCTGGCCCAGGCGCTGGCGGTAGAGGATGAGCACCACCCCCTCCAGGAACAGGAAGGTGGCCTGTTCAAACAGGCTGCCGGGGCACTGGGCCGAGGAAGGCTCCCGGGCGGAAGCCAGCTTGGTGGTCCCAGGGATGTGCAGGGTCACCCGGGCCTCCCGCCCGATGGTGGAGTCGGGGCAGGCGGTGAGGGCCAGGGTGCGGGCGCCGATGGCGTTGGCCCGGCGCAGCACCTCCCGGGGTTGAGGCGTCTCTCCGGAGCCGGAAATCACTATCAGGAGATCATGGGGCTCCAGCCGGGGGGTGACGGTTTCCCCCACCACGTAGATCGTGAAGCCCAGGTGCATGAGACGCATCAAAAAGCCCCGCAAGATGAAGCCGGAGCGCCCGGTGGCACAGCCGAAAATGCGGGGGGCCCGGTCAATTTCCTGAATCAGGGTTTCGGCCAGTCCGGGAGCCAGGCAGGCGAACACGCCGCCCAGTTCCCGGAGCATCTGGTCCAAAGCCTCAGACAGGCTGCTGCTCACGGAAGCCTTGGACAAAAAAGCCTCCCGGCTCGCACTCGGAAGGCACATGGTTCCCTCCTTTCGGTCTCGGTCCGGCGCCGGCCCGGATCCAAGCCAAATCCCCTGAGAGAGTTTTCTAATCATTTACCATAAAATCCGTCAGATAGCCAGCCATCTTCACCGTCAGGCGACGAAAAACTGGAGGCACGCACAGCAGGCGTGTTCTGGAGGTAAAAAACCCCCATGCATTGCAATCCGGCCACAGGGGATTAATTATTAAAGATAGGGAGGCAACCCCATCAGCCGCGAGGTCATTGCATGGATAAATACAAAGAGAGGAAGTGGAGCGGGGAAAAAGGCAAGAAGTTCGGCAAAGTCGGCCGGGTGGACGATCCTTACCTGCCGTCGGAAGGCCAGGAAGCCTCGGTATGCACCTCCTGCCAGGCTATTTACCAGAACAAGCGCTGGTTTTTTGACGAAAAGCTGTACCGGAAACTGGCCGGCACCAACCGGGTGCGGGAGGTCCTCTGCCCCGCCTGCCGCAAAATCAGGGACCGCTACTGTGAAGGAGTTCTCACCTTGAGCGGTGAGTTCTTTGAGCAACACCGGGACGAGATTTTAACTCTTATCAAAAACGAAGCCGCCCGGGTGGCCGGCCGCAACGTGGGCGACCGCATTATCAGCATGACCCCGGAAGGCGAGGACAAGCTGGTGGTGGAAACCACCACGGAGAAGCTGGCCCAGCATCTGGGCCGGGCCGTTTACCGGGCCTACAAAGGCGACCTGGACTTCCGCTGGTCAGAGGTGAACAAATTTGTCCGGGTATATTGGACGCGTTAGAATTCAAAGGGCTAAGGCAAAGTTTCCAGGTTTTGCAGGGTCAGAAAAAAACGGAGGGGGCTCCTTAAGTCCCCTCCCCTTTCAGACCCGCTCCTCTGATTGGCAACACTGATTAGTTCTTAATCCTCCCTTTTGAGAGCCGCCTGAGGCGGCTTTTTCTGTTTGACCCCGGAGCCAAGGGAACAGATAAATCAGCCTGGCTGCCTCTCTGGTAGTTTCAAATGAGGCTTTTCACCCGGGCCACAATGGCCTGCCAGGAGATTTCCTCATAATCCAGCAGTTCTTCGGGGGTGCCGCTCAAGGGCTTTTTACGCACCGCCAGGGAAAAAACCGGCGTGGGCGTGGCGGCCAAGACGCTCTTGACCGCCTCCCCCAACCCACCTTCGGCGTAGTGGTCCTCCACGGTGATGACGGCCCGGGTCTCCCGGGCGGCCGCCTCCAGCGCCGCCTGATCCAGGGGCTTGATGCTGTATAAGTCAACAACCCGGATAAGGATGCCTTCCCTTTGAAGTTCGTCATAGGCCTTCAAGGCTTCAAACAGGGTGATGCCGGCAGTCACCACCGTGACCGCGTCCCGGCTGCTCTGCCGCAGCACCTTGCAGCCGCCGATGGGGAAGGCCTCCTCCGGGCTGTACAGGATGGGGGTGGGCGAGCGGGTGGTGCGCAAGTAGACTATACCCGGATGCCGGGCCGCCTCCTCCACCAAGCGCTCGGTGGCCAGCGCGTCCGCGGGGTACAGCACCACGCTGTTGAGGAGGGTGCGGAACATGGCCAGGTCCTCCAGCCCCATCTGAGAGGGCCCGTCCTCGCCGATGGACACCCCGGCGTGGGAGCCCACGAACTTGAGGTTGGGCTCGGAATACTGGCTCATGCGGATCTGGTCAAAGGCCCGGGTCAGAAACGCCGCGAAGGTGGACACAAACGGCAGCCGGCCCCGGCGGGCCAGGCCCAAGGCCGCTCCCACCATGTTCTGCTCGGCGATATACATCTCAAAGAACCGTTCCGGGTAGGCTTGGGCGAAAATCTCCGCCATGGTGGAGTTGCTCACCTCCCCGTCCAGGCTGACGATGTCCGGAAAGGCGGGGTACAACCTCTTCAAGGCCCGGCCGTAGGCGGTGCGGGTGGCTACCGGCACCGCAGGAGGATAGTCAGGCTCGGCCGCCGGGCCGGGGGCAGGCCTAGACGGACGGCGGTCCTCCGGCTTGGGGAGCTCGCCCCGGACACTCAAGTCAATTTCCCCCAGCTCCTTGAGAGCCTGCTCCAGCTCTTCGGGTTTCAGGGCCTTGCCGTGCCAGCCATTTTTATCCTCTAGGAAGGAGATCCCCTTGCCTTTAATGGTCTTGGCAATGATCATGGTGGGTTTGTCGGCCACCTGACCTACCTCCCGGTAGGCCTTAAGAATCTCGGGAAAGGAGTGGCCGTCCACCAGCATGGTCTCCCAGCCGAAAGCCTGAATGCGGCGCCCATAGGCCTCCAAAGAGTGGCCGAACATGGTTTCGCCCCGTTGCCCCAGCCGGTTCACATCCAGGATGCCGACCAAGTTGTCCAGGCGGTAGTGGGCGGCGATGGCCAGGGCCTCCCACTGGGAGCCCTCGGCCATTTCGCTGTCCCCCAGGAGCACATAGGTGATGTAGGGCAGCTTGTCCAGGTACTTGGCGTTCAGGGCCATCCCCACGCCGATGGACAGCCCCTGTCCCAGGGAGCCGGTGGCCGCCTCCACATAGGGAAAGGCCACGGTGGGATGGCCTTCCAGAGGGCTGCCCAGCCTGCGGTAGGTGTCGATAAACTCCTGGCCGTCCAACCTGCCGGCCGCCACCCACAGAGCGTAAAGCAAAGGTGAGGCGTGACCCTTGGAGAAAATCAGCCGGTCGTTGTTGGGATGGCCGGGATTGTCGGGATCATAGCGGAAAAAGCCGCCGAACATCAGGGACACCAGCAGTTCCACCGCAGACAGGGAAGACGTGGGATGACCGGAGCCGGCCCGGGTGGTGGACGCCAGAATGTAGTAGCGGACCAGAGCAGCGAGTTTCTGCAGCTTCTCCAAATCGGATGCAGTAGCCATTGACCACCTCTGAGGTTGCGTTTCCTTCTGCCGCAGCAGGTGTATTCCAGTCGGCCCGAAAAAAGTTGTCATGACACCTATAAGGCTTTTTGCCGCAGATGACAAGCCGCTTCTCCGCCGTGAGGCCGAATGACACAAAATTTCCCTGAGCCGGGGGAAACGACCATCGACATCCGCATGTCACTGCAGTAAAGGCAATTATACGAGCCGATAAGGAAGGTTTGCACCTGCCCCGGCTCCAATTAAGCGACTCAAACCTCAGACATGGGCCCCACCCGTCCCTGTCAGTTTTGCCAGGATTCTGTGAAGGCTCGAGGAAAGCCCTGCTTTCTGGCCGTTCTGGTGCTTTTGGCGCTGCTGACCGGCAGGCCACTGGCCATGTGGGCCCAGAAAACGGCCTCCGCCACGGATGAAAAAGCAGTCAAGACCGCAGAGTCCGAAAAGCTCCCCCCGCCGGCCCCGGCCCCGGGATTTTTCCCCCTGGGGATGCCTGCCTCGCCGGTGTCCAACCTGGATCTAGGCTCCTTAACCACGACCTCAGGGCCGATCACCGGACCCCTGGCCCCCTATGGCCGGGCCGCGGCCTCCGAAGCTATATGGCAGGATTGGCGCGGGCACCGTTTGGGGGCGCTCAAGGCGGCGCCTTTCCTGGAATACGATGCCCTATACCGTAGCAACGTGTTCCGCTCTTCTACCGGTAAACAGGCGGATTGGGTGCATGCCGTCAACCCGGGCCTGCGCCTCGTCCTGCCCCTGGGGCCCCACCGGCTTTCTCTGAACTATCTGGGGAACTACTTCCTGTTCAGCCGGTTCAGCCATTTAAGCCATGATGACCACAATTTCAGCGCGACAGCAGTGCTGGACTTCCCCCGTGGGCTGACCATCCGCCTGGGCTATGCTTTCCGGGCCGCCAGCGAGGAGCCCAGTACAGAGCATGCCCGCCTGAGACCCTACCGGCGCCACACTCCCTATGTGCAGGCAGTTTTCCATCCCACGGATAAATGGCAGGTCAAGGGTTTCTACCAGTTTGACGCCCTGGAGTTTGACAAGGGAGTGGACAAAAGCAGCACCTTCCGGGAGCATGCCGGGGGGGTGATGCTGCACTACCGGTTTTGGCCCAAGACCGGGGCCCTCATCCAGTATATCATCACCTCCCGGACTTACCCGGGCTCTCCCCAAGACGACAGCCTCGTCCACACTCCCCTGGCGGGCTTTACTTGGAACCCCACCGCCAAGCTGTCCAACACCCTGAAATTTGGCATAAGCCTGGTAAATTACCGCCGGAAGCTTCCGGGCCGGGACAACTCGCCGGAGCACGTCATCCTCAGCCTCCAGACCGTGTACCGCTACGGCCGCCGCACCCTCCTGACCCTGACGGTGCAGCGCTCCAAGCAGGATGACGTGGATTTCGGCAACCGCCCCTTCTGGCATACCGGCATTTTTCTGGCCTTGAAACATGAGTGGCACTATTTCCGGCTGACCACTTATGCCACCTTTTCTTTCATCAACAACAGCTACCTCAACCGGGCCTGGGAGGCGGCCTCGGGAACGTTCAAGCGCCGGGAGGACAACATCTTTTATGTAGGGGCCGGCCTCAGCCGCCCTCTCAACCGCTGGCTGCGCCTGCGGCTGGACTGGAGGTACTTGGATGACAGCTCCAACTTCAGCGGTTTCAGCTATACGGACCACCAGGTCCTGGCAGGCCTGAAAACTGCCATTTAGAAAACCGGGTGACACGGGTCTAGGAGGTTTTGGAAGCCATGTGGAGAAAAATATTTCTGGCGGTCCCGGGATTGCTGGCCCTGTGCTGCTGGTGGGCTATTCCGGTTTTCCCCCAGGAGCAGTACGTGCTGGGCCCGGAAGATGAAATAGAAATCCGGGTGTGGGACCACGACGACCTGACCCGCACGGTGCGGGTGGGCCTGGACGGCCGCATCTCCTACCCCTTTGTGGGAGAGGTGACCGCCCGGGGCAAAACTGTCCTCCAGTTGCAAAAGGAGCTGGAGCGCCGTCTGGCGGACGGGTACATCATTGACCCCCACGTGTCCATCAAAGTGACGGCCTACCGCAGCCACAAATTCTTTGTGGTGGGGAATGTGGCCAAACCGGGAGTCTATCCCCTCACCAAGGACATCACGGTGGCCGAAGCCATTTCCCTGGCGGGGGGGTTGGGTCAAAGCGGGGATGCCCGGCGCCCGGCCAGCGGCTTGGCCGTCATTGTCCGGGCCCGTCCGGGGGAAAAGAGAGACCGGCCCCGGATGCCTGATGCCACCGGCTCCCAGGACAAGCTGACCATCTCCCTCAGCGCCGCCCTGGCCGGAGACCCCCGCCACAACGTCAAGGTGCACAACGGCGACACCATCTATGTGCCCCTGCTGGTGTTCTATGTGGCCGGCCAAGTGAAGCAGCCAGGGCGCTACCCGTATGAAGAGGGCATGACGGTGCTGATGGCGGTGACCACGGCCGGAGGCTTCACCGACCTGGCCTCCCCCCGGCGCACCCATATCCTCCGGGATCGCCACGGGGTCAAGGAGAAAATCCGGGTAAGCCTGAATGACCTTGTCCTTCCGGGGGACACCATTGTGGTGCCGGAGTCCTGGTTCTGAGTCGGGCTGAGGGAGATTGACGGCTCAAGAGCCGGTCAGACAGGGGGGAGGGACATCGGTCAGTTTGTCCGGCCAGTTGTAAGCGCAGCAGTAATAGAACAGGCTGTCGGCATAGTTGACGGAAAAATCCTTGGTCATCAGATACACGCACCGCCAGCAGCACTCCGGCAGGTCATCAGCGTCCAGACTGGGCAGGCTCACATCGCCCCGACGAAAATCATCCGTCCTGAGCATGGCTCCATAAAGCGGTCCCCCGGACCGCGGGAAAGTCCTATCAGCCCTCCCAGGCTTCTGCCTGGGGATTTATCGGGATTCTCATTTTTCTAGCTCCCGGACCTCCTCCCGAGACCGTCCCGTAATCCTGGGAGCGGGCCGGCCCCGTCCTTCCATAACACCCACTTTTACCACCCAAAACCAAAAACTAAAAACACACCAAGCCCACCGCGGCCTTTTGGCTGCGGTGCACCACCTCGGTGGCCACGCTGCCCAGGAGGAGCTGCCCCAGCCTGGACCGGCCCTGATGCCCCATGAGGATGAGGGCAACCCCGGCCTCTTGGGCATAAGCAGCGATGGCATGGGTTGGGCGGCCCAGGAGGAGCTTCTCTGTATGGGGGCCGGTGAAGCCTGCCTGCCGGAGCAGGTCCCGGCTTTGGGTCAGGACCGCCTCACCCTCCTCCACCAGGCGGCTGGGGCCGATCTCCATCTCCGGGCTGAGCAGGGCCAAATCTACCACATGCAGAAGGGTAGTACTGCGGCCTGCCACACTGCAGCCTGACCGGCGTCAGAGCCGTCCACTGGCACCAGCAACGGAGTAACGGGGCAGTCCGGGTTGATTTCCCCTTTGCTCCCCACCACCAGGACTGTCAGTCCCCGGGCCCGGTGAGTCACCGTGCGGGTCACACTGCCCAGGAGCAGTTCCTTGAGGGAGGACAAGCCCCGGCGGCCCAGGATGATGGTGGTGAAGCCCTCTGCCTCCGCCAGCTTGAGGATTTCCTCCCCCACCCGTCCTTCGGCCCGGCGCAGGTCAATGGGAATCGCCACGCCTTGGCGCGCCAAATACTCCCCGGCCTCCTGAAGCTGGGGCCTGATTTCCTGTTCCAGATAACGGCGGCGCACCCGCCGCCATTCCCTGACCTCCTCCAGGCGGGTGACCCGCAGATCCACGTTCTTGACGTGCCGGGCCAGGTAGCTGCCGCCGATGACCCGGAGCACCGCGATATGCTCCACCAGCCGGGAGCCCCGGGCCAAGGCCGCGGCGAAGTAAAGCGCTCGCCTGGCGTCGGCGCTGCCGTCATAAGCCAGCAGAATCCGGCTGAAGGGTTTGGGGGCCGATTTCATGGGCACCTTCGCTTTTCCGGACCAGCCCGGTTATTATTAACCAACATAATCATTCTCTGCCGGAGGGGCAGGAAAAATTATCCATGACAGGAGGCTCAAGGAAGGCATGGAACACTCCGTGGAACACCGCATTGAGAGAGACAGCCTGGGCGACGTGGAGGTGCCGGCGGACAGGTATTACGGGGCCCAGACCGCCCGGGCCCTGGAGAATTTCCGCATCGGGTCGGAGCGCTTCCCCCGGGAATTCTTTCGGGGCATGGGGCTGGTGAAAAAAGCCGCGGCCCTCACCAACCAGGAGCTGGGGCGCCTCCCGGAGGACAAGGCCCGGCTTATTGCGGCCGCGGCCGAAGAGGTCATCGCCGGGCGGCTGGACGACCACTTTCCCCTGGTGGTGTGGCAGACAGGCAGCGGCACCCAGACCAACATGAATGTCAATGAAGTCATCGCCAACCGGGCCATTGAGCTGGCCGGGGGTGTGCTGGGGAGCAAACAGCCGGTGCATCCCAACGACCATGTAAATCTGGGCCAGTCCACCAACGATGTCTTCCCCACAGCCCTGCACATCGCCGCGGCCGAGCAAATTCACCACCGCCTGCTGCCGATGGTTGAGCGGCTTAAAGACGCCCTGGCCCAAAAGGCGGAGGAGTTCAAAGACATCATCAAGATCGGGCGCACCCACCTGATGGATGCCGTGCCCCTCACCTTGGGGCAGGAGTTTTCCGGCTACGCGGCCCAGTTGGAGCACTGCCTGAACATCATCCATCGGGCTGCAGAAGGCCTGCTGGAGCTGGCCCTGGGGGGCACCGCGGTGGGCACCGGCCTGAACACCCACCCGGAGTTCGGGGAACGGGCCGCGGCCAAAATCGCCGCCTTCACCGGTCTGCCTTTCCGCCCGGCGGCCAACAAGTTTGCTGCCTTGGCCTCCCATGAGGCGGTGGTCCACCTGAGCGGGGCCCTGAAAACCCTGGCCGCGGCCCTGATGAAAATCGCCAATGACCTCCGCTGGCTGGGCTCGGGTCCCCGGGCCGGCCTCAATGAGCTGATCCTGCCGGCCCGGGAGCCGGGGAGCTCCATCATGCCGGGCAAGGTCAACCCCACCCAGGCCGAGATGATGACCATGGTGGCGGTGCAGGTGATGGGCAACGACGCCACCATCAGCTTTGCCGGCTCCCAGGGCAACTTTGAACTCAATGTGTTCAAGCCGGTCATCGCCTACAACCTGCTTAAGTCCATCCGCCTGCTGGCCGATGCCTGCGACTCCTTTGCAGAGCACTGCGTGGCGGGCATCGTCCCCAACCGGGCCCAGATGGAAAAAAACGTGCATGAGTCCCTCATGCTGGTGACCGCCTTGAGCCCCCATATCGGCTATGACCGGGCCGCCAAGGTGGCGCAGGCCGCCTACTCCCAGGGGCTCACCCTGAAGGAGGCCGCGGTCAGGCTGGGCTTCCTAAGTGAGGAGGATTTTGACCGCTATGTGCGGCCGGAAGACATGATCGGACCCAAGGGATGAGTTTTCGGTTTTCGGTTAGTTTGTTTGGGGCTGTCACGGCCAGAGGCTGAACAGGGTGGCCAGCCCCAGGAGGATGCCGATGAGGCCGTTCAAGGTGAAAAAGGCCTGGTGCAGGCGGGAGAGGTCGTGGGGGGTGATGAGGCGGTGTTCCCACCACAGGAACAGCCCGGCGGCCAAGGCCGCAGCCAGGTAAAGGCGGCCCAGGCCGGCCAGCCAGCCGGTGGCGACAAAGCCCGCCGCGGCCCCCAGGTGCAGGAGGCGGGCGATTTTCATGGACCTCTCCGGCCCCAGGCTGGCGGGCAGGGAAAACAGCCCAGCCCGGCGGTCAAATTCCACGTCCTGCAGGGAGTAGAGCACATCAAAACCGGCCACCCACAGGAGCACCGCGGCCCCTAAAATCAGCGGCAGCAGCGCCACTTCCCCGGTTACCGCAATCCAGCCCCCTAAAGGCGCCAAGCCCAGGGCCGCGCCCAGGAAGAAATGGGAGGTCCAGGTGAAGCGCTTGGTGTAGGAGTAGAAAAACACCACCAGGAGGGCAAAGGGGGCCAGGGTGCGGCACAGAGGGTTGAGGCGGCCCGCGGCCCACAAAAAAAGCAAAGAGTTCAGTACAATGAAGGCCACAGTGGCCCGGCGGCTGATGAGGCCCCGGGGCAGGGCCCGGTCCGCGGTTCTGGGGTTGGCGGCATCCAGGGGGGCATCCACCAGGCGGTTGAAGGCCATGGCCGCGCTGCGGGCCCCCACCATGGCCACAAGTATGTAAAAGGCCTGGGGAGCAGTAGGCAAGCCCCTAGCCCCCAGCAGCGCGCCCATGAAGGCAAAGGGCAGGGCAAACACGGTGTGCTCAATTTTGATCATCTCCAGGAGGATTTTGAGCTCCCGAAAAAAAACCATGGGCATTTGCCTTTTTTCCCTGTCTGTTAAGGGCTTGGGGGTGGGGGTAAGGGGCCGCGCCCCTTAGCCCCTTCCCCCACCTTCCCCCTGGCCCCCTTCCCCCACCCTACTCCTTCCAGCGTCTGGTCAGATCATGTTCCAGGCCCAGGTGGTCCAGCACCCGGCCGGCGAAGTTTTTGGCCATCTCCT
>JAFDHU010000048.1 GCA_019308625.1 Deltaproteobacteria bacterium | reverse complement strand
GTCTCCAGCCGGGGCGCAGCCCTGGGGGTGCCCACCCCGGTGAACGACTGCCTCACCCGCCTCATCCGGGCGGTAAGCCGCGCCTTGCCGCGGGCGGTTTGAGGAGCTGCCGGTCCCGGCAACCTTGGAATAAGTACCTTGGGGATAGACTCTCCCGGAAATTTCCTGGCAGCAGCTTTACTTGGCTTCGGCAGGCTTGACCAGGGGGACAAACATCACCGGCAGGCGGGCCTCCTCCCGCAGTTGGCCGGCCACCTTGCGGTAGCGGATGAGCTGCTGGACAAAGCCGGGCCGCCCCACCGGGATGACCAGCCGTCCCCCTTCCTTGAGCTGGACGGCCAGGGATGGGGGCACTTCCGGCGCGGTGGCGGTCACCAGGATGGCGTCAAAGGGGGCTTCCTCCGGCCAGCCCTGGTAGCCGTCGCCGATTCTCACCTGCACCTGATGGTATCCCAGTTCCTTGAGGCGCGCCTCCGCGGCCCGGGCCAGTTCCGGCAAAAGCTCTATGGTGAACACCCGGTCGGTGAGCTCGGCCAGCACCGCGGCCTGATAACCGGAGCCGGTGCCCACCTCCAGGACCTTGTCCCCGGGCCTGACTTCGGCCCACTGGGTCATAAGGGCCACAATATAGGGCTGGGAGATGGTCTGCCCCTGGCCGATGGGCAGGGCCTGGTCGGAGTAGGCCATGGGGGCCAGATAGGCGGGCACAAAGCGGTGCCGGGGGACTTTGCCCATAGCCGCCAGGACCCGCGGGTCAGTGATGTCCCGGGCCTGAAGCTGGTTCTGCACCATGCGCCGGCGGCTCTCTGCAAAGGAGCTGGGGACCTGGGCCTTGAGCCGCCATAGAATAAGGGGGGCCAGGAGCATGACGATGACCAGCAGGACCAGGAGCTTGATTTTCATGGACCCGAATTTCTCGTGGTGTGGGCAGCCAGTGTCCGGCTTCTACGATCCAGCCGGGGGGGGAGCGGCGCGGCTCCCTCACCGGCTCAGGAGCCGGAGCGCTCAGGATTTTCCCCGGGCCTGGACCAGCCGTCGGGCTACATCTGCCAGGTAGTCGGCCTTTTCCAGGCGCTTCAGCCATTCCTGCGGCAGATTTTTCAGGCCACGGTAAGCCCCGCTGATGCCTCCGGTGATGCAGGCCACGGAGTCGGAATCCCCGTCAATGTTGGCGGCCAGGCGGACGGCATTGCGGAAGTCGTAGGGGAATTCCAGAAAGCAGTAAAAGGCTGCCATTACCGCTTCCTCGGCCACCCAGCCGGAGCCGATATGGGCCAGGGCCACCGGCAGGTCAATGAGCCGCAGGGCTTGCTCCAGGCGGTTCAGCGCCTGGTCAAATTCCGGATCCTGGCCCTGAAATTCCTCCTTCAGGCGGGGCAGGAAAAAGCCGGGTAAAATCTCATCCAAAGCCAGCTTCACCAAGTAAGCCGCGGCCTGGGCCGCCACCAGGGCGGTGGGATGATTGTGGGTGCAAAGCGCGGTGGCGGCAGCCACCTCCTTTAACCGGGCCACGTCATGCTGATAGAAGTAGCCGATGGGCGCCACCCGCATGGCCGCGCCGCAGCCCTTGGAACCGGCCTTGCCGGATTGGCGCCAGGGAATTCCGGCTTCCAGGCGCCGACAGCCCTCCAGGCAGGTGTTGCCCGGAGCCCGGGTGTTTTCCGGGGAGTTGAGCCAGGCTATGAATCTCCGGGACACCGCGGCCATAAGGGTTTCCAGGTCCTGATGCCCGGCTTCAATTAAGGCCTCGGCCACCGCCAGGGTCATCTGGGTGTCATCCGTGAAGAGGGCGGGCTCCGGCGGCTCCAGAATCCCCCGAGGGCCGTACTCGGCTTGAATTTCCTGGACCGATTTGAATTTCACCGGCCCTCCCAGGGCGTCCCCCAGGGCCAGGCCGAACAGCATGCCCAGGGCCTGTTCCTCCATGGTGGTCATCTCCTTGTGCAGGGTTGCAGTAATGCAGCCGCTGTCAGTGGGTGGTCAACCTGCCGTGCTGCCGGCCACAACAAGGAGAACAAGGCCACCTGCCGGAGCGCCTTTCTCCTTAAATATCATACCTTAATTCAACCTGTTGTACCAACAACAAGCTGAGCTCCGAGTCGGGAAATCTTCGGGCGGCCGACCTCCCCCGCACCGGCCCGGGGGCAGGCGTCATTCTGAAGCTACCGGAGATTGCCAGTTCGGGATTAACCGGGTCTGCCAATAGTTACCAAAAGGCGCGGTTCAGTCAGATAGGGTACGTGATAGCGCTGGACCTGCGGTGGGTTCAGACCCAGGCGGGCGGCCTGGCCGCGGGCCTGCTCCAGCTCCTGCTCGTTCAGGGATGGGCCTTTGGGGGCCAGCAGCAGGCCCCCCGGCTCCAGCAGGGGGGCAGCCAGCTCCAGCAAGGCCGGCAGGCGGAACGCGGCCCGGGAGACCACCGCGGCAAAACGGGGGCCCCACCGGGCCGCCAGCGCTGGGGTCAAGGTCACATGGGCCACCTGCACCTGGGGGAGCTTCAGAAGGGACACCAGATACTCCAGGAAGGCCGCCTTTTTGCCCCGGGACTCCACCAGGGTGAGGGCCAGGGCGGGGCGGACGATCTTCAGCACCAAGCCCGGAAACCCGGCGCCGGCCCCCAAATCCGCCAGGGAGGCGGCCTGGCCCAAAAAGGGCAACAGGGCCAGGGAATCCAGGAACAACCGGACCGCCATGTCCTGGTCGGTCTTCAGGCCGGTGAGATTGATGCGGGCATTCCAACGCTTGAGCTCCTCAAAGTACCGACCGAGTTGCTCCAGTTCCGGCCGGGCCAGGGTCAGGCCCAGGGCCGCGGCGCCTTGTTCCAGTAGGTCAAGGGGGGTGTACTCTTCTTTCATAAGGGGGACCGAAACCCAGGCGGATATGGCCAACAGTATGGGCGAGGCCGGCGGCCTTCGGATTTTGCCGACAGAAACACCAGACATTGGGAAGCACCATGACTAGGGACCACAGAAAAGAAGTCGGCATTCCTCCCTGGTCCCCTGACGCTTCGAGGGGTGTTTCCGGCTACCGTCTCCCGGTACGGGCTCGGGCCTCCGCCCGGGCCATTGGGGATTCCGAGAAATAGGCGGCCAGGAGGCGCTTGGCCAAAGGTGCGGCCGCCGCCCCGCCGCTGCCCCCGTGCTCCACCAGGATGGAGACCGCCAGCCGGGGGTTCTCAAAAGGCGCATAGGACACGAACCAGGCGTGGTTCCGGTATTTTTCCCGGTTGCTTTTTTCCTTTTCCAGGGCCACCACCTGGGAGGTGCCGGTTTTCCCGGCTGCCTTCAGGTAGGGCAGGCGGGCCCTCCGCCCGGTGCCGTTTTCCACCACTCCCAGCAAGGCCTTCTGCACCAAGGCCAGGTGGCGGGGGTCGGCATGCAGCCGGGACTTGATCACCGGCTGGGCCTGATACAGGATTTCCCCGGTGGGGCTTTCCACCCTCTCCACCAGCAGCGGCCGGTAGATGATGCCGCCGTTGGCCACCGCGGCCATCACCTGGGCCATTTGGATGGGAGTGACCAAATTGTAGCCCTGGCCGATGGCGAGGGACACAGTATCCCCCTCCTGCCAGGGCGCGCCGAAGCGGGCCAGCTTCCAGGCCGGAGAGGCCACCAGGCCCGGCATTTCCTTGTCCAGCTTCAGGCCGGTGGGCGCGCCCAAACCGAAGCGGCGGCTCCACTTGGCGATGCGTTCAATGCCCAGACGGCGGCCCAGGTGATAAAAATAGATATCGCAGGAATGGACCAGGGCGGCATAGAGGTTCATAGCCCCGTGGCCCCCCTTACGCCAGCAATGAAACACATGTTTGCCGAAGGGCATGACCCCGTTGCAGTAAATCACCGTGTTGGGGGTGATGACGTGTTCCTCCAGGCCGGCCACGGCCATGATGATTTTGAAAGTGGAGCCGGGGGGATACTGGCCCTTCAGAGCCCGGTTTTCCAGGGGGTAATCCTTCCGGCTGCAAAGCTCCTGCCATTCCCGGGAGCTTAAGCCCCGCCCGAAGGCCTCCGGAGAAAAGCCGGGGGAGGAGGCCAAGGCCCGGATTTTGCCGGTTTGGGGGTCCAAAGCCACGATGGCCCCGGCCCGCCCCTTAAGACAGGCCTCCGCCTCCTGTTGCAGCTTCAGATCCAGGGTAAGAATTACGTTGGCCCCCGGGGTGGACAATTTCTGGTCCAGTTGCCCCAATTCCCGGCCGAAGGCATCCACCTCAATGCGGCGGAAGCCCCGCCGGCCCCGCAGGTACTGCTCCCAGGCCAGCTCAATGCCCCGCTTGCCCAGGTAGTCGCCCATTTTGTAGCCGGGGAAGCGGCCACTCTTGAGCTGGGATTCGGAAATCTCTCCCAAATAGCCCAGCAGGTGGCAGGCCAGCCCGGGGTATTTGTACTCCCGCTTGGGGGTAATCATAATGGAGACTCCGGGCAACTCCGCCTGGAAGGTCTTCACCAGGGCCATCTCCTGCCAAGTGAGGTCGCCCTTGAGCCGCACCTGATGGAAGCCGTTCTGCCGGGCGTTTTCTAACTGGGCCAGGACCTGGGCGGCGTTTAGCTTCAACAGATTCGCCAGTCTCCGGGCCAGGAAAGGGAAGTCCCCCACATCCTCCAGGACCGCCACCAAATCAAAGCTGGGGCGGTTGGACACCAGAATGTGGCCGTGGCAGTCCATGATCATGCCCCGCCAGGGGGGCAGGTCCAGGAGGCGGATGCGGTTGTGCTCCGAACGCTGCCTAAGCTCATCCCCCTTGACTATCTGGAGAAACCACAGCCTGAGGAACAGAACGGCGAACAGGCCCAAAACCACCAGAGCCAGCCGCCCCAGGGTGCGCCGGGACCGTTCCTGCTCTTCCGGGGGCATGGAACGGCCCAGAGGTTCACCGGTAAGGATAACTTCTATGTCTTTCCCTGGAAACTTTGGCTTCATCAAGGAGTTTCCGCCCGGTCAGCCGATTTTGGGTGTCAAGGGAGTATGAGCTTTTGTCCGGTGGATATTCTATCGTAACCGCAGGTCGGCGGTGCCCGCCGAAGGCCAGCGTCTCACCAAGCCTCTTTCCACCAAACCCAGCAGAGAGAACAACAAAGGTGCCAGCAGCGCGGTGGCCAGGATTTCCACACCGTGCAGGGCGCTCAGACTATCCCAGAGGAAAGGCCGGTAGCCCGAGACCAGCAAAGTTAACCGCAGTCCCACCTCCTGGAGGATTAAAGCGGCCAGACTGGCCAGAAACTGAGTCCCGCCGCTGGTGATGAGGAAGCGTCGCCGCACGTAGCGGCCCACCGCCACAATTATCAGGGCCCCATTGATATGAAAACCCAGGGGGGTGAGAGCAAAGCTGTCCTGCAACAGCCCCAGGGTCACTGCCAGCCAGAAGGCCAGGGGAAAAGAGGGGCGCAGACTCACATAAAAGACTAGCAGGGTTAACAGGCGCAAATGCACATAAGGAAGAAGTGCCAGATTCTGAAAATAGAACAGGCACAAGCCTATCGCACCGAAGACCATAAACAACGTCATACTGCTTAAGGAGAAAAGGCCAGCTTGGCCGTCTTCACTACTAGCACCTCCTCCAGGGAGGCCAAATCCACGGTGGGCGTGACTTCCACCTTCTGGAAGACGCCCGGGCCTTTTTTGTCGGCTTTGGTGACCTTGCCGAACACCAGGCCCTGGGGATAGACGCCGCCCAAGCCTGAAGCCAGCACCAAGTCCCCCACCCGGACATCGGCGTTTTTGGGGACGTATTCCAGGGAGCAGCGGTTGCCGCCCCGGCCTTGGAGGATACCCCGTACCCGGGTGCGCTGAACCAAGGCGTCGGCGCCGCTGTTGCGGTCCACAATCAGCATCACCTTGGCATAGTCAGGATAGGCCTCCACCACCCGGCCGACGATGCCGGCGGGGGCCACCACTGCCTGGCCCACTGCCACGCCGTGGGAGCGGCCCTGATCAATGATGACCGCCCGGGACCACAGGGAGGGGTCGTAGGCCACCACCCGGCAGCCGATGACCGGCAGGGCCAGGTTCCGCTTCAGCTCCAGCAAGGCTTCCAGCCGCTTCAGGGCCAGCAGGGTCTCCTGGTGCTTGGCCTCCCGCTGCACCGCTTCGGCCAGCCGCCGGCGGAGGCGTTCGTTCTCCTTTTGCACCCCCACCAGGTACACGTAGCCGTGCCACACCCGCTTCAGGGAATCCTCCACCGCGGCTAGGGCCTTGAGGCCTGGGGCAGTAAGGGACACCACCACCGCCTCCACTTTTTTCAAGGCGGAGGATTTCTTAAGGCTCAGGGAAAGCAGAGAAAAGACCAGCAACAGGGCCGCACAGATGATGAGCGGCAGGCGGAAGCGGGACTTGGGAGTGGAAAACGGCATCAATCAAGCATTACTTCCTTCAGGATATGGAGGTTATCCAGGGCCTTGCCGGACCCCAGCACCACGGTGGACAAGGGGTCCTCGGTAATTTTGATGGGCAGCCCGGTTTCCAGGTGCAGCAGGGTGTCCAGGTTCTTGAGCAGGGCCCCGCCGCCGGTGAGATAGATGCCCCGATCCACGATGTCCGCGGCCAGCTCGGGCGGGGTTTGCTCCAGCGCGGTTTTCACCACGGAGACAATGGTGTCAATCTGCTCCTGGATGGCCTGGCGGACCTCATCGGAGTTGATGGTGATAATCTTGGGGATGCCGGTGATCAGGTCCCGGCCCTTGACTTCCATGGTTTCCATTTCCCCGGGATAGGCATTGCCGATGGTGGTCTTGATGATTTCGGCGGTGCGCTCGCCGATGGCCAGGTTGTAGGTGCGCTTGATGTACTGCAGGATGGATTCATCCATCTTGTCGCCGCCCACCCGGACGGACTTGGAGTACACGATGCCGGCCAGGGAAATTACCGCCACCTCCGAGGTGCCGCCGCCGATGTCCACCACCATGTTGCAGATGGGCTCGGTGATGGGGAGTCCGGCGCCGATGGCCGCGGCCATGGGTTCCTCGATGAGGTAGACCTCCCGGGCGCCGGCGGATTCGGCAGATTCCTTCACCGCCCGTTTTTCCACCGGGGTGATGCCGGAAGGCACGCACACGATGATGCGAGGACGGATGAGGGAGCGGCGATTGTGAACTTTGCGGATGAAGTGGCGCAGCATGGCCTCGGTGATTTCAAAGTCGGCGATGACCCCGTCTTTCATGGGCCGGATGGCCACGATGTTCCCCGGCGTGCGGCCCAGCATCATCTTGGCCTCCCGCCCCACGGCCAGTACTTTGTTGCGATCCCGGGCGTTTTTGCGCACCGCCACCACCGAGGGCTCGGAAAGCACGATACCTTTGCCCTTGACATAGACCAGAGTATTGGCGGTTCCCAGGTCGATGGCCAGGTCATTGGAAAACCATCCCAGGATGTGGTCAAGAAACATAGTACTTCTCCTTTGCCTGAAAGACACAGGCCTCTAAGGTCGGCAGGGATGGCCAGGCCACCAGAAACGGGGGAAACCTACGACGAGGCAAGGCCTGTGAATCCATATTCTGTCAGCTTTACGGAAAAATACAAGTCCAAAAAAGGTCCCGGCCGGCCGCCGGTGGCCCGCAGAATTGGCCGCTGCCAGCTCAACAGGGACGGTGGTTTCCCTCCTTCCCGGAAGCATCCCGGACAGATTAGTGACAGGGCTGCGGCCCCGGTGAGGCGTCGCTATCCACTTGACCCATGGGAAATGTCCTGGTTGGCTTTATTTGGATTTTCCATATTCCGATTATGTCCTTAGTTCCGATATTCGGCTTTCGGGGGGTAGACCCTTCCGATAAGGTGCCTGGTTTGACGACTTCCTTATCCGGTTTTTCCAGGAGCAAAAGAAATAATCAGATTCCATATTTCTGGTATCATTCATAAGTGGGGGAGGGTCGGAAGGTTTGAAAGCCACGTAAGCGGTGGCTGAACTCCGGCGGGGCCGGGAAGAATCACCCCCCGCTCCTTGACAAAATGCAGATGAAATGGTTTATAAAAAGTTTGTGATTAAAAAAGGCCCCCTGAAGGATGACACTTTATGAAGCGTACTTATCAGCCCAGCAGACTGAAGCGGGCCCGAACCCACGGGTTTTTGGCCCGCATGAGCTCCAAGGGCGGCCGCAAGATACTGAAGCGCCGTCGGGCCAAAGGCCGCAAACGCTTGACGGTGTAAATCAAGGAGCCCCTCTGAGCCACGCCCGCAGTGACTCAAGCCCGAATCAGGCCCACGGTGCCGCCTCTCCCGGAAAAGGCCAGAACCGCTTCACCCGGGCTGATCGGATTCGCCGGCGACGGGACTTCCAGGCGGCCCAGGCCGCCGGCCAGCGCTCTTATACCACACATTTCGGTGTGTGCGTGGCTCCCGGCCCGGCGGGCCACCCCCGCCTGGGGCTGGTGGTGGGCAAGCGGGTGGGCAAGGCGGTGCGGCGGAACCGGATCAAGCGCTTGGTGCGGGAGTTTTTCCGACGCCACAAGAAGTACCTGCCCGCGGCCGACATCATTATCATGGCCAAAAACGGCGCGGCGGAACTGACTTATGACCAGGTGTGTCAGGAGCTGGCCCGAGTCCTGCTGCCAAACTTCCGCGGGGAGCATCATGACTAAAGTGGCGCTGTGGGCCATCAGGGCCTATCAGATTTTGCTTTCCCCCATTATGCCCAATTGCTGCCGCTTTGTGCCGTCCTGCTCCCATTACGCCGAGGAGGCCTTCCGCCGTTACGGCTTTTGGCGGGGGCTGGGCCTAACCCTGAGACGCCTGGCCCGGTGTCGTCCCTTCGGTCAGGGAGGCTGGGACCCGGTTCCCTGAGGAGTCCGATATGGAAAAACGGGCTTTAATCGCCCTGGCATTAAGCTTACTGGTCTTTTTGGTTTTTATGTATATCGGGCAGAAAGCCCGGCGTGTTCCGGTGCCCGGCGCTCCCGCCCCGCAGGTGGCCCAGCCGGAGAAGCCGGCAGTCCCGCCGAAGGTGGCGCCCCCGACTGCGAAGATTCCCCCCACCGCGGCTCCGGTCACCCCTCCCCCCCGGCCGGCCCGGGAAGTGGTAGTGGAAACCCCCCTTTATCGCGCCGTGTTCACCGAGTTGGGCGGCTGTCTCAAAAGCTTCCAATTAAAGAAGTACCGGCAGAAGCTGCCGTTTACCCCCATTTACGGCCTTTCCCTGGGGCCCGTGGGGTTTGAGGTGGAGCGCTACCAGAACCCTGATACGGCTGAAGCCAACTTCAAGGAGCTGGTCAGGACCGCTCCGGGCCAGCCGCTGCCTCTGAGCCTCGGGTGGGAGGGCTCCCGGGTGAGAATCCCGGCCAACTTGTTTTATGAGGCCAGTGCCCAGGAACTGACCCTCAAGGGGGGGAAAAGCGGCACCCTGAGCTTCAAGGCGGCAGGCCCCGGCGGAGTGGAGATCATCAAGACTTATACCTTCAACCCCCAAACCTATGTTTTTGATTTGGAGGTCACCCTCATCAACCGGGGAACCGCAACCCTGGAGGGCAACCTGGATCTGGCCCTCAGCGTGGGGGAGGACTCCACCCGGAAAGGCTATCTGGCCTTTGCCGGCAATGTGGACAAGCGGTTCAAGAAGGTCTACCAGAAAAAAGTGAAGGAGGGTAAGACCTTTAACGGTGCGGTCCGGTGGGCCGGGCTGGATGAAGGCTACTTCCTGCTGGCCATGGGCCCCGCCGGCGGAGCCCAAAGCACGGTGACGGTCACCGAGCCCAGCGCCGCCTTCCTGACGGCCACCCTCAAAACCCGGAAAAGCCTGCCGCCGGGCCAGCAGCTCAAAAACGCCTACACCCTCTATCTGGGTCCCAAAGACCTGGACGACCTGAAACAGGCCGGGTTGGGGCTGGAGCAGACGGTGGACTTTGGCTGGTTTCACTTCCTGGCCATGCCGCTGCTGTACCTGCTGAAATACATCAACCGCCTGTTCCACAACTACGGCTGGTCCCTGGTGGTCTTAACCATCCTCACCCGCATCGTGTTCTGGTGGCCCAACCACAAGAGCTACAAATCCATGAAGGAGATGCAGAAACTGCAGCCCAAGGTAGCCAAGATCCGAGAAAAGTACAAGGACGACCGGGAGGCCATGAACCGGGAGCTGATGGCCCTGTATCGCACCTTCAAGGTCAACCCTCTGAGCGGCTGCCTGCCGATGTTCCTGCAACTGCCGGTCTTTATCGCGCTTTACAACATTCTCCGGGACGCCATTGAGCTGAGGCACGCCTCCTTTATTCCCACGCTGCCCTTCACCGACATTGTGTGGCTGGCGGACCTGTCCGCCAAGGACCCGCTGCTGATCTCCCCTATCATCATGGGGGTAAGCATGGTTATTCAGCAGAAGATGAGCCCCTCGCCCGGTGACCCGACCCAAGCCAAGATGATGACGTTTTTGCCCATTATCTTCACTTTTCTGTTTTTGAATTTCGCCTCCGGTCTGGTAATCTACTGGCTGGTTAACAATGTTTTGGCCATTGTGCAGCAATATTTCACCAACAAGTACACCTAAGCCTCGGGGGAGTGTTACATGGATTTTCTGGAGTTTGAAGGCAAGACCACCGAGGAGGCCATTGAGAATGCCTGCGAACATTTTCAACTTCCTCCGGAGCGTTTAGAGATTGAAATCATTTCTGTGGGGTCTCCCGGGCTCTTTGGTTTGGGGAGCAAGCCGGCCAAGGTGCGGGTGGCGTTGCGGGAGGTCTCTGAGACGGAGCTTATGGAGCAGGCCCGGGAGATTCTGGAAAACATCCTGGAGAAGATGGGGGAGGTCGCCAAGGTGGAGGCCCACCGGGAGGATGACCGCATCAATCTCAACATAGAAGCCGCGGATGCCGGGCTGCTCATTGGCAAGCAGGGCCAAACCTTGGAGGCCTTGCAGTACCTGGTCAGCAAGATTGTGTCCAAAAAAAGCAAGCGTAAGGTCCGCCTGATGATTGATATTGAATCTTATCGGGCCCGGCACAACCAGGCCCTGACCCAGATGGCCCTTAAATACGGCGACAAGGCCAAGCGCACCGGCAAGCCGGTGACCCTCAACCCCATGAACCCTCATGACCGCCGCATTGTGCACCTGGCCCTGCAGGGGGACGCCCAACTCAAGACCCTGAGCCGGGGCGAGGGGCTGTACAAGAAGGTGGTGGTCTATCCCGTCAAGAAAAAGGAAAAACCGGAGGAATCTGGCCTTACCTGACCCCGCCTGGCTCGCCGACACCATCGCCGCCATTTCCACCCCCCTGGGGGAGGCAGGCATAGGTATAGTGCGCTTAAGCGGCCCGGAGGCCGAGGCCATCGCCAGAACCATCTTCCGGCCTCGCCGCCCCCTAAAGCAGTGGCGCTCCCATCAGCTTTACCTGGGCCACATTCTGGATTCCCAGGGACAAATCATCGACGAAGTCCTGCTGACCCTCATGCGGGCGCCCCACACCTACACCCGGGAGGATGTAGTGGAAATCAACTGCCACTCCGGCTATCTGGTGTTACGCCGCATCCTGGAGGAGGTCTTGGCCCGGGGGGCCCGCCTGGCCCGGCCCGGGGAGTTCACCCTGCGGGCTTTCCTCTCCGGCCGGCTGGACCTCACCCAGGCGGAGGCGGTCCTGGAGGTCATCCAGGCCAAATCCTCCGCCAGCCTCCGGGTGGCGGCCTCGCATTTGCGGGGGACCTTGGGGCAGCGGCTGAATGACCTCCGGCAGGCTCTGCTGGATGTCCTGGCCCGGGTGGAGGCGGCCCTAGATTTCCCGGAGGAGGCAGGACTGCTGGTGGTCATTGCCGGCCGCCCCAACGTGGGCAAGTCCAGCCTCCTGAACCGCCTCCTGGCCGCCGACCGGGCCATCGTCACCGACATTCCGGGCACCACCCGGGACATCATTGAAGAGAGCATCATCCTGCAGGGCATTCCGGTACGTCTCACCGACACCGCCGGGCTACGCCGGGCCGCCGGTGACCGGGTGGAGGAAATCGGGGTGGCCCGAGCCCGAGAGCGCCTGGAGGCCGCCGATCTGGTGCTTTATCTGGTGGACGGCAGCCAGCCTTTGGCCGAGGATGACCGCCGAACCCTGGAAGAGCTGGCCGGCCGCCCGGGGTTGGTGGT
>JAFDHU010000047.1 GCA_019308625.1 Deltaproteobacteria bacterium | reverse complement strand
GTGGAGGAGGCCGCCCGCCTGATGTATGAGCACAAGATCGGGGGGATGCCGGTCATGGAGGGGGACAGGCTGGTGGGGGTGATCACCACCATGGACCTGCTGGCCGCGTTCCTGTCCATGCTGGGACTGCTGCGCAGCAGCTCCCGCATTGACCTCCTGCTGGACAAGAATCCTCAGGTAGTGGAGGAAGTGGCCCGGTTAATCAAACGAGCCGGGGGCGAAATCATCAACATTGCCCTGGGGCCCACCCGGGGCCACAAGCGCAGCTACCTGGTGCGCCTGGTCAAACGCGATCTGACCCCTATCCTGGAGCGGCTCAAAGAGCACGGCTACGAAGTGATTGACGTCATTCCCTAGGAATCCTGGCCCCCCAGCCTTCCTCGCCGCCCCCTCTTTCTGCTTTCTGGAAGTAAGGTGACCCGGTCTCTGGGGGCCTCCTGGCCGAAGAGCTCCACTACCCCGGAAACCTGGTTCCGCCCGCTGCGCTTGGCGTGATACAGGGCCGTATCCGCCGCCTTTACCAGAGCGGTGCCATCCATGCCGGGAGCCAGACCCGCTACGCCGATGCTTACGGTGATATGCACTTCCCGGTCCGCCAGGGGAAAGGGGGTGGTGGCGATACCGTCCCGCAGCCGCTCGGCCAGGATCAGGGCCTGTTCCACCCGGCTCTGGGGCAGGAGAATGACGAACTCCTCCCCGCCATAGCGGCACAGAAGGTCGGCCTGCCGCACCTGAGTGCCCAGATACCGGGCCAAGGCCTGCAGTACCAAATCCCCCTGGGGGTGCCCCAAGGTGTCATTTACTTTTTTGAAATCGTCTATATCCAGAAAGAGCAGGGACAGGGGCCAGCCATAGCGGCGGCTCTGCTCCACCTGCTGGTTGAGCATTTCCCAGAAATAGCGGTAGTTGTACAGGCCGGTCAAGCCGTCCCGCACCGCCAGGCTTTTCACCTCTTCAAAGAGGAGAAGGTTTTTCAGGGCGGCTTCTCCCTGCAGCAGGAATATCCGGAAAAGTTCGGCCTCCTCCGGGGTGAAGGGCTCCTGCCGGCCAGCCGCCGCCAAACCCGACATCCCCTCCACCCGGATAGCTTTCCAAAGCATTGCTGGCAGGGGCCAGACAGGGCTTTCCGGCACAGCCCCGGAGACACCATCCGGGTTCTCCTCCCTCCCCACCTGCGCCAGGGTGTCCCTGAACCACCGCTGGAAGGCCCCATAAACCTCCGGAGCCAGGTCCGGTTGACGCCGCTCACCTCCCCAGGACTCACTGGTTTCCCGGTTCTGCAGGGTCAACCCCAAAATCGCCAGGGGCAGACTTTCCCAGATGAGATTCAAGAGACCCGCGGTGAGTTGCTCCGGGGCCAGGGGTTGGGCCAGGGCCTCGCCGATGCGGCGAATCTGGGCCAACTCGGCTTTGCGCCGGGCTGCCAGCTCCTCCCGGGCCTGCCGCAGGTGCTCCACCAGCTCCCGGTTGGCCCGGCTCAGGCGCCGTCGCTCCAGGGCCCGGTTCACCACGGCCTGCAAATCAGGGAGGCGCAGCTCTGATTTGACAATGTAGTCATAGGCCCCCAGCCTGAGGGCCTGCACCGCGCTTTCCAGCCCCCCCAGGCCGGTGAAGAGGATTACTTCGGTGTCCGGAGCCTGCTCCTTGAGACGGGGCAGAAGCTCCAGACCGGGGATGTCCGGCAGTTTGAGGTCCAAAATGACAATGGGGAAGGTTTGGGAGTGAAAGCGTTCCAGGGCTTCCCGGCCGGAAGCGGCACTCACCACGGTGTAGCCTTGCCGGTTTAGAAACCGGGAAAGCACGCTGACGATGTCCGGGTCATCATCCACCAGCAGAATGCGCTTGTCCGGCATCAGTGCCAGCCTTCGGCGGAAAGCAGGGTATCCCGGCGGAAATGCTCGTCGTCCTTGAAGGGATAATCCAGATTGTAGTGCAACCCTCGGCTTTCCTTGCGGTACATGGCCATCTTGATAATTAATTCGGCCACCGTGGCGATATTCCTGAGTTCCAGCAGATCGCTGGTAATCAGAAAGTTCCAGTAGTATTCGTTGATTTCCTGCTGAATGAGCTCAATGCGGCGTTGGGCCCGGCTGAGGCGACGGTCGGTGCGCACGATGCCCACGTAGTTCCACATCATGCGGCGGATTTCGTCCCAGTTGTGGGTCACCACCACGATTTCGTCGCTGTCGGTGGCCCCCAGGGGGTTCCATTCCGGCGCCCAGGCCACCGCCGGGATTTGCAGGCGGGGCAGGACCTCCCTGGCCGCCAAGGCCGCCTGGTGGGAAAATACCAAGGCCTCCAGCAGGGAGTTGCTGGCCAGACGGTTGGCCCCGTGCAGCCCGGTCATGCTCACCTCCCCTACCGCATAAAGATTGTTGATGGTGGTGCGGCCGTAGGCGTCGGTGACCACCCCGCCGCACATGTAGTGGGCCGCGGGCACCACCGGGATGGGCTCCCGGGTCATGTCATAGCCGAACTCCAGACACTTCTGGTAGATGTTGGGGAAGCGGCTCTTGATGAAATCCGCCGGCTTGTGGCTGATGTCCAGGTAAACGTATTCCGCGCCGCTGGTTTTCAGTTCATGGTCAATGGCTTGGGCCACCACATCCCGGGGGGCCAGGTCCTTTAAGGGATGGTGGTCGGCCATGAAGGCCCGGCCGCGATGATCCCGCAGTACGGCCCCCTCCCCCCGCAAGGCCTCGGAAATGAGGAAGTTTTTGGCGGCCGGGTGGTAGAGGCAGGTGGGGTGGAACTGCACAAACTCCATGTTGCCGATCCAGGCCCCGGCCCGGTAGGCCATGGCCACCCCATCCCCGGTGGCGATGTCCGGGTTGCTGGTGTAAAGGTACACCTTGCCGGCCCCGCCGGTGGCCAGCATGGTGATGGCCGCCAGAAAGGTGTCCACCTCGCCGGTCAAGGTGTTCAGCACATAGGCCCCCAGGCAGGACTCCTCGGCATTGGTGATCACCGCGCCCCGGCGCATCAGCTTCTGCCGGGTGATCAGGTCTACTCCCATGTGGTGCTCAAACACCTGGATGTTGGGGTGGGCCATGACCTTTTCCACCAGAATGCGCTCAATCTCCTCGCCGGTCATGTCGTGGGCGTGGATGATGCGCCGGCGGGAATGGCCCCCTTCCCGGGCCAAGTCAAAGCCGTGGTAGGGGCCTTCATCAAAATGGGCCCCCAAGGCCACCAGTTCGGCCACCCGCTCCGGCCCCTGGCGCACCACCATCTCTACAATGTCGGGATGGCAAAGCCCGTCACCCACAGTGAGGGTGTCTTTGATGTGATATTCAAACTTGTCGTCCGAGCTCAGAACCGCGGCAATGCCCCCCTGGGCCATGCGGGTGGAGGACTCCATCAGCTCCCGCTTGGTCACCAGGTTCACAGTGGCGAACTCGGCCACCTTCAGGGCATAGCTCAACCCCGCCAGCCCGGAGCCCAAAACCAAAACGTCGGCAAGACGATGCACCGTGCTTTAATCCCTTCAGGAGAAAAAATTTTTATCCTTTAGACATTTATCATATTAAAAATTCCTGGAAAATGAGAGGTCTGAAACGATATTTCCGCCAGCCCCGGGCCAAGTGGCGGAAATTCGTGCCAAAAATGTCCTTGAGTTTTCCCGCCGGGGTATCAGTGAAGGTTGAGAATCCGGGCCAGGTTCTTTCCCAGCAGCATTTCCCGCCAGTCCTCCGGCAGGGCGGCCTCCTCCATTTCCTTGAAGTAGCGGGAAGGCGGCAGCAGGGGGTAGTCGCTGCCGAAAAGAATCTTGTCGGGCCCCACCATCTCCGCGGCCAAGCGGTAAATCACCGGCCGGTACAGATAGGGGGAGGCCGCGGTGTCAAAATAGACATTCCGGAAGACCTCGGGCGTTTCTTTCTTCTGCAACCCGTAGAAGGGCAAACCTCCGCCCCAGTGGGCCAGAATCCAGGTTACTTCCGGAAACTGCCGGATCAGGTGGTAGAGGGCTGGCAGGTTGACGGCCGCCTTGCCGGGGTAGGCCGCCCCCACCGGGTCATTGGTGTGCAGCATGAGCGGCACCCGGAAGTGCTGGCAGAGCTCGGCGATGGCCGGCAACCCGCCCAGGTCCTCCCCCGGGCTGTCGGCATACCAGGCCAGCTCCCCCACCCCCCGGAAGCCCTGGGCCAAGCAGCGTTCCACCTCCCGCACCGCGCCCGGCTCCAGGGGGTTCACCGCGCAAAAACCGATGAGCTTGTCCGGCCAACGGCGCATGGCCTCCAGGATGACTTCATGGTGGCGCCGCAGCAGGTGTTCGCTGTGCCAGGGGAAGCCGCACACCACCGCGGCATCCACCCCCTCTTCGGCCAAGGCTGCCACCATCTCCTCCGGGTCCACCAGGCGGCTGCGGGGATCAGCGTACAGCAGCCGGAAGGCCGGCTCCCCGGAGAAATAGTCCTCCCGGCGGCGGCACACCTCCTGAGGAAATACATGAGTGTGGGCATCCAGAATCATGATTAGCCAGTCCCGAGTGAAAAGTCCGCTTCTGCTTCCATACCAAATTTTCGGAGGCACAAAAAGTTAATGGAATTATTGCCGGAATTCCCCGGAAGGCCAGCCTTTCCCTTGGTTAGAGTTCCTTTTTCATATAAAATGGGCGCCATGTCAATACTCGGCAAGATTCTGGTCCTCCTGTCCGCCGCCGGCTGGCTGCTGGGAAGCTCCCTGGCTTGGGCTGCCGGACCTTTTTATTACCGCCTGCCCCGGGGGCCGGGGGTTGATCCGGAAGCCATCACGGTGGTGGGCGAACCCCAGACTCATCACATTGTGCGGTATGAGAATATGTACGGAATCGCCCGGAAATACGACCTGGGCTTCTGGGAGCTGGCCCGCTTTCACCGGCAACTGGACCATTTCTACCTTCCCTGGGACACGGACATCGTCATCCCCACCCAGTGGGTGCTGCCGGAAGACCCTAACCCGCCAGGCTATCTCATTAATGTGGCGGAACTGCGGGGCTACCGCTTTTTCCCCAAAAAAAACGAGGTGCGCACCTATCCCCTGGGCCTGGGCGTCCTGGATTACAAGACCCCCATCGGCAAGAGCTTCCGGGTGCAAAGCCGGATTAAAAACCCGGGCTGGCGCATCCCGCCAAAGCTCAGACCTAAATACGGCATGTCCTTTATGCCGCCGGGACCGGACAACCCGGTAGGCAAATACTGGCTGGGGTTGTCCCACTACGGCCTGCACGGCACCCATATGCCCATGGGGGTGGGGCGTCTGGTGAGCCACGGCTGCATCCGCCACTATCCCGAGGACATCAAGGAGCTGTTTGCCCTCACCCCGGTGGGCACCACGGTGAAGGTCATCTATGAGCCGGTGAAATTCGGATATCTGCGGGGCCGCATCTTTGTGGAGGTGCACGAGGACATCTACCACCGGATTCCGGATATGTTCAAATACGCCCTGCACAAACTGGAGGTCAAGGGCTTGGCCGCCCGCATCAACTGGGTAAAATTCCTCCGGGCGGTGGAGGAACGCACCGGCGCGCCGGTGGACATCACCCGTCCAGGGCCGGTCTTGGCGGAGCCGGGGTTCTGAGACACAGCCGGTCGCTTGTCCGCGCCTGCTGCCCCGTTAGTTGATACCCCCTGGCCTTTTCCCTCATGCCGGAGCTGCATAAAGTTGACTGGCTGATTTATAATGCCCTGGTGCTCACCCTGGAGCCGGGGGAGGCGCCGCTCACCCATGGCTTTGTGGCCATCCAGGGGAGCCAGATCACCGCCGTAGGGCAGGCCTCTGCCGCCCGTGACCTGCCTCCGGCCCGGGAGAGTCTGGATGCCGGGGGCAGCTTAGTCCTGCCGGGACTCATCAACACCCACTGTCATGCGCCCATGGTCTGGTTCCGGGGCTTGGCCGACGACCTGGCCCTGAAGGACTGGCTGAAGCGCTTCATCTTCCCGGCCGAAGCCGGCTGGCTGAACCGCGAGCGGGTTTATCTGGGGGCGCTCTTGGCCGCCGCGGAGATGCTCCGGGGCGGTATCACCACCGTGGCGGACGGCTACTTTTACGAGGCCGAGGTGCGCCGGGCCTTGGCCGAGGCGGGACTGCGGGGGGTTACGGCCCAGGGGGTGGTGGACTTTCCGGCCCCGGGCGTCCCCGAGCCCCGGGACAACCTCAGGGTGGCGGAGGACTTCATTGCGGCGGGCGGCGAGTTTTCCGGCCGGGGCCTCATCTCCACCCTGTTCTGCCATTCCGCCTACACCTGCGGTTCAGAGACCCTGGCCCGGGCCAAGGACCTGACCCGCCGCCTGAACCTGCCCTTTTTCCTCCATCTGGCCGAAACGAGGCAGGAAGTGGAGGACATAACCCGTCAGACCGGCCTCAAGCCCGCGGTGTACCTGGACCGGCTGGGGCTCCTGGATGACCACACGGTGGCGGTGCACGCCGTGTGGCTGGACCCGGAGGAGCAGGAACTGCTGGCCGAACGCGGGGTGAAGGTCAGCCACTGTCCCGAGAGCAACGCCAAACTGGCCGCCGGGGTGGCCCCCCTGCCGGACCTCCTGGCCCGGAGGGTGACGGTGGGCCTGGGCACCGACGGCGCCGCCTCCAACAACAACCTGGACCTGTGGGGGGAGATGAGCCTGGCGGCCCGCCTGCATAAGGTCTGGCGGGGCGACCCCACCCTTCTGCCCGCGGCCCAAACCGTGGCCCTGGCCACCCGGGAGGGGGCCCGGGTCCTGGGCCTGGGAAACCGGATCGGCACCCTCGCGCCCGGCAAGGAGGCCGACCTGATAGTGGTGGACCTTGAGCAGCCCCATCTCACCCCCCTGTACGACCCTTTCTCCCATGTGGTTTACGCGGCCCGGGCCGCGGACGTCCGCCACGTCATGGTGGGGGGCCGCTGGCTCCTCTGGGACCGAAAGTTCACCACCCTGGACTGGCCGGCCCTGGCCCGGCGGGTTCGCTCTGAAAGCCTTTCCCTGGCGGCCTTTTGCCGGAAGTTCGCCTAAGCTTGACCTGAACGGCCCATATATGGGGTTGGGGGAGTGGGTTGGGGAGAAGGGGCAGGGGTTTGCAACCCCTGGCCCCCTCTCCCAATTAATATCTGCGGTCAGAGGGCTGAAGGCACGATTCCCCCTTATCGCCATTTTCTTTCCTTAGGGATTCTATCCACTCCTGCAGTTCCTGCAAAGCCCGGGCGGCGTAGGCCTGGCCCCGCTGCTTTTTGGGGAGGCGTTTCTCCAGCGGCGGAAACAGCCCGAAATTCACGTTCAT
The DNA here is from genome assembly GCA_019308625.1 of Deltaproteobacteria bacterium. GTDB lineage: Bacteria > Desulfobacterota > Desulfobaccia > Desulfobaccales > 0-14-0-80-60-11 > DTHB01. The sequence continues at coordinate 618 of JAFDHU010000047.1, read as the reverse complement.
GGGCTGAAAATCTTTGGTCTCAGTGTTGGTGAGGTGGTAAATCAGCGCGCCCAGGGCGGTAGCCCGGGGCGGGGTGACCAGCGGCCGGCCTCGGGCCCGGCGGGCGGCGTTGATGCCGGCCAGCAGCCCCATGGCCGCCGATTCCACGTAGCCCTCCACCCCGGAAATCTGGCCGGCCAGGAAGATATTGGGATAGCGGAAGAAATTGAGATAGGGACTCAGCAGTCCGGGAGAGCGGATGAAGGTGTTGCGGTGGATGCTTCCCAGCCGGGCGAACTCGGCCCGCTCCAGTCCCGGGATGAGCCGGAACACCCGTTTCTGCTCCGGGTAGGTCAGCTTGGTTTGAAACCCCACCAGGTTGTAGAGGGTGCCTTCCCGGTTTTCGGCCCTAAGCTGCACCACCGCGAAGGGCTGCTGGCCGGTGCGGGGGTCGATGAGTCCCACGGGCTTCATGGGCCCGTAACGCAGGGTGTGGTAGCCCCGGGCAGCCAGCACCTCAATAGGCAGGCAGCCCTCAAAATAGCGGGGCTCCTCAAAGTCCCGCAGGGGCACCTGCTCGGCGCTCATCAGGGCCTGGTAAAACCGGTCATACTCCGCTTCGCTCAAAGGGCAGTTGAG
>JAFDHU010000368.1 GCA_019308625.1 Deltaproteobacteria bacterium | reverse complement strand
CCTGGTAGACACGCCATCTTGAGGGGGTGGTGGGGAGACCCGTGCGGGTTCAAATCCCGCCTTAGGCACCAACGAGTTAAAAAGAGGCATAATCTTAGTAGGTTACGCCTCTTTTACTTTGGCCGGTTGCGGATAGGTTGCGGATGGGTGCGTGTCAAGCCGGTTCACCATCTCCCGGTTGCTGCTGGGGATCAGGTGGCCGTAAATATCCACCGTGATCTGGATACTGGAGTGCCCCATCTGCTCCTTCACATACACCGGGCTGGCCCCAGCGCTGAACAGCAGACTGGCATAGGTATGCCGGATGTCGTGAAAGCGGATTTTCCGCAGGCCTGCTCTCTCCAGGATGCGCTTGAAGGGATAGCGGATGGAGTTCTGCTCCATCGGTCTGCCGTTACGGTGGAAAATGAACTCCTCCACCCGGCCCGTGCCGGCCTCCAGGGCTTCCTTCTTGCGAGTTAGATAAAAATCCCGGAGGACTTGGACAAGCTGGTCGGTCATATCCACCCGCCTCTGCTTGCCGCTTTTAGTGGGGGTCAGTCGCCCCCGCTTATAAGACCTCCGCACCAGGATGAATTTCCCGTGCCAGTCTACATCCTCCCACCTTAAGGCCAGAAGCTCCCCCAACCGCATGCCGGTCCTGAAGGCGGTAAAGAAGAAGGGATAATGCTCCGGGTAGTATTTGGCGCAGGTTTCAAGAAACAGGGCCACTTCCTCATGGTTCAGAGGGTCAATTTCCTGCTTCTCCTGGCGGGGCGCACTGGCTGATGACGTCCCGCACCAGGCACACCGTTCCCCACGAGAACCCCTTCTTCAGAAGGTTTATAAGCAGATGGCGGATTTCACTCCGTTTTATTTCGTCAATCGGAACCTTTCCCAACACCGGGTAGACATGATGCTCCAGAATGGACTGATACCGCTCGTAAGTGGTTTCCCGCCGCAGGGGCTTAATGTAGCCCTCCAGCCATAACTGGGCATATTCCTTGAAAGACGGTGGCTTGGGTTTGTCTGCCATCACCCCCAGATCCCCCAGGGCCAACTTGGCCTCAATCTTCTTGGCCGCCTCCAGGGCCAGTTTCTTGTCTCTGCCGATCTTCTTGGCCTTCCTGGTTCCCTGGTGATCTATAAACAGCCACCATATTCCCGATCCTTGAGGCCGCTCTCTTACTTTTACACCCATGTCACAGTCTCCTTTCTCTGTGGAATCAACCTATTGCAATTTGGCGGCTTCTTCCCTAAGCCCATGTTTGCCTTCCTTCATCCGGTGCTCCAGAGCCTCCAGAGCCAGGGGCAGGTGGGGTGGGATGCCCCGCACTCCCCGTTCCCACCTGGAGACTGTCATCACATCCACCCCCAGAGCCTGGGCCAACTGCCTCTGGGTCAGCCGCCATCTTTTTCGCCAAGCAGACAGATCCTGTGGTCTCATGGTTAAATGATAGGCCAATGGCTTACTTATGTCAAGGAAAAAGACTTAAGTTCTCACCATCAAGGTATTAACCACATTAGGAAGGAGGAAGGGGTCAGCTGATACGAAAAAAACGAATTTTACGAAAAAAAGCGGGGAAGGGTTTCCGTATTTGGTTACGCCTGCGGACCTAAGCGATAGCTGGCCCATTTCCTGAAGCTCTACATAAGTTTTTGCCACCAAGAACGAACCCATGACCTATGCCATTTACCTGCAGGGGAACCGCCGCAACCAGCCGGATGCTGAGATTCTCCGGTGTATTGAGGCGCTGAATAGGCGGAAGCGACAAGGCTATAGAACTGACCTGGCGCCAAATGACGCTAAATTAGATAAAGAGAAATTCGCCCAGGAGACCGCCAAACTGGTAGGCATCTCCCCCCGTAAGGTGGAGCAGACTCGCACGGTGCTGGACCACGCCGAGGAGCTGGTTAAGGAAGCAGTCAAGGCAGGGTGATCAGAGCTGCTAATTTCTGTCTGGAGTCGGCGGAACCAAGGAGGCGCGGAAGGGATATTTCGCCGCGCCGGTCTCGGGGAGGCCCGGCTGGCGACGAAGCTACGCCGGCTGATAGAGCACCTGGAGCAGCAGGTCTACGACCGGGGGGAGCTGGCCGCCGCCACCAAGCTCCTCAAAGCCCTGGAGCTCGCCTCCAAGTGCTTAGGGCTGCAGCGTGAGGCGGTGGAAGGGCTGGAGGCGCCCATCCTGGTCATCGGCGGCACACCGCAGCAGGAAGCCGAGG
>JAFDHU010000367.1 GCA_019308625.1 Deltaproteobacteria bacterium | reverse complement strand
GCGTCACTCTGCACCTCCATTCCCCAACCCCGTAAAGGGGGTTGGGAGGGGAGTTTGAGGGGAGGGCCGGGGATTGGCAATCCCCCGGCCCTCCCCTCAATAACCTACTGCCCTTCCAGAATCTCCGCCACGGCTTCCACGTCTTTGTCGCCCCGGCCGGAGAGGTTGACGATGATGATGTCGTCAGGGCCGTATTCTCTGGCGATTTTGGTGAGGTAGGCGATGGCGTGGGCGCTTTCCAGAGCCGGCAGAATGCCTTCGGTTTTGGCTAGGAGTTTAAATCCTTCCAAGGCCTCCTCATCGGTGACGGCCACGTACTCCGCCCGGCCGATTTCCTTGAAAAGGGCGTGTTCCGGTCCCACTCCCGGGTAGTCCAGTCCCGGAGCCAGGGAATGGGCTTCGCAGATGTTGCCCCAGTTATCCTGTAGCAGGTAGCTCAAAGAGCCGTGGAGCACTCCCACGGTGCCAGCCACCAGGGTGGCGGCGTGGCAGCCGGTATCTAGTCCCCGGCCGGCGGCCTCCACTCCGATAAACCGCACCGGTTCCTTCAGGAAGGGGTAGAAAGCTTGCCGGCGTGCCGCCGGATTTGAGCCCGGGCCTCTCGGCCGATGACTGCCTGGAAGTCCCGCACCAGCATGGGGTAGGGGTGCGGCCCGGCCACCGAGCCGATGACGTAATGAGTGTGACGCACATAGGTGACCCAATCCCGGATGGCTTCGTTCATGGCATCCTTCAGGGTGCAGCTGCCGGATTCCACCGGAATCACCCGGGCGCCCAGGAGCTTCATACGCATGACGTTCAGCCGCTGACGGCGGATGTCTTCTGTGCCCATGAAGATATCGCACTCCAGACCCAGCAGTGCGGCCACCGTGGCGGTGGCCACCCCATGCTGTCCGGCTCCGGTTTCGGCAATGAGACGGCGCTTGCCCATGCGCCGGGCTAGCAACCCTTGGCCCAGGGTGTTGTTGATTTTGTGGGCCCCGGTGTGGGCCAGGTCCTCTCTTTTCAGGTAAATCCGGGGCCCGCCCAGGGTCTCGCTAAGATGCCGGGCCAGATAAAGGGGGGTGGGCCGCCCTACATATTCCTTCAAATGCCAAGCCAGCTCTTGCTGGAACTCCGGGTCCCGGCTGATACGGCGGTAGGCCTGCTCCAGCTCCAGCAGGGCCGGCATCAGGGTCTCCGGGACAAACCGCCCGCCAAACCTGCCGAAATGTCCATGCCTGTCGGGTTGCATTGAACCTCCTTGCTTGGTTTCGTGGGGGGAGGGCCAAGGACCGGTAGGTCCCTGCCCTCCCCTCACGCCCCCCGACCCCTTTGGGGATTGGGGGTGGGGGTTTGGGGGAGGGGGTAAGAGTCTGCGACCCTTAGCCCCCTCCCCCAACATTCTTAACTGTCTCAATAAACTCTCTCAACTTCTGGCGGTCTTTCTTCCCGGGGGAGGCTTCCACGCCGCTGGCCACGTCCACCGCCCAGGGACGGACAGTCCGGATGGCTTCAGCCACATTTTCCGGGTTAAGGCCACCGGCCAGGATAATGGGCCCGTATCTTTTCACCTGCTTTGCCAGGTGCCAGTCAAAGGTGGCCCCGGTGCCCCCGGGGGTTCCGGGCCGGTAGGCGTCCAGCAGAAAAGCCTGAACCGTGCCCTGATAGGCCCGAACCTGGGCAGAAATTTCCTCTCCTTTGACTCGAAAGCCTTTGATTACCCGGGCACTCAGGCCGCGGCAGTAGTCCGGGGATTCGCTCCCGTGTAGCTGTAGCCAGTCCAGTCCGGCCAGGCTGGCAATCTCCCGCACCCGTCCCGGATCTTCGTCCACAAACACCCCCACCGTGGCCACAAAGGGCGGGAGTTGTCTGATGATTTGGCGGGCCTCATCCGGGGCCACATAGCGGGGGCTTTTCTCATAAAAAATGAATCCCAGGGCATGCGCCCCCAGCCCGGCGGCCAGCAAGGCGTCCGCCAGATTGGTTATGCCACAGATTTTGATGCGCACCATACGGTTTTCCCGGAATCCAG
>JAFDHU010000046.1 GCA_019308625.1 Deltaproteobacteria bacterium | reverse complement strand
GGGTACATGCGGGTTCTCCTCTTTTCAGGTTATGTCGGAAGCGGCTAATGCTGATGCCCGCCGTCTGAGGAAGGTTCTTTTTTCTCCTCGCCCTCGCCGTGGCCCCGGCCGTGTCCGCCGCAACCCTTGCCTGAGGCATGCATCCAGATAAAAAAGATGATGAGAGCTATCCATAGCCAATTGTTGCGGAGAAAATTTTCCATTTTCCCATGCTTTCCTTGGTAGAAACCAACTCCCAGGTCGGGCGGTTCTAACTCCGGGGGCAGGCTTCCTTGCCCGAATATTTCAGCGCTGTCTAGCGCCGGCGGCCCAGACGGTTGCGCAGGGCCAGAATGAACAAGGCCCCCTGGGCCGGCAGCATGATGCGGCTGATGGCGCTCACCACATGCCCCCCGGTGGTGGTGGGTGTCGCCCAGGCCGGACGCAGGAGCGTGGCCTGCTCCAGCAGGAAGATGACGGCGGTGCCAAAACCCAGCGGCTCTCCGGCGGGGGTATACAGGCCAGCAGCAGCCATAAGCGTGGCCATGACCCCCAGCAGGCCGAACAGCCAGGCCAGGGCCCGGAGGGGCCGCTCCCCGTAACCGCTTAAGGCCCAGTACAGGTTGTACCAGGAGAAGGGAAAGCGCCGCCGCCAGGGATCAGCCCGGCGGTGCATCTCCATTTCTCCGTAATGGAAGTCACCGGCCTGCTTATGATCGCCCGCCCCCTCATAGTTAAGCTTCAGGTAGCGGTAAAGCATTTCCAGGCGGGCGCAGACATCCTCATAACTCAGGTTGTAGACCGATACGGAGCCATAGCGGAAAAAGGCCGGTTTGCTTTTGGCCTGCAAAAGCACTTCATCAAAAACCATGCGGCGGCCGCGGCGGACCGGCCAATGCACGTTGTAGAAGGCCACCTGGCGCATATCCGTGCCCAGGAAGCTCACCTGCTCCAGGGAGGTGTCCTGAAAGCTGAGCCGGGCCTGGGGCTCCAGGTGAATATTCTGAAAAAAGGCCTGGAATGGCGCCCGAGAGGCCGCGTTGATCTGCTGGAACAGGGCTTCGTCTCCAAAGCACACCTCCCGGAAGTCGGCCTCGGCGTAAAGTTCGCTGCGGCTGAACCGCACTGGCCCCCGGAAGGCGGCTTTGGCGAAATTGGCCTCCCGGGCAAACCGGGCATAAGAGAAATCGGCAGTCGCGGTAAACTCGGCTTCCCGGAAATCGACCCAGCCGGCGAAATAAGCCCGCTGGAAGTTCGCCGGCTGCTGGAATTTCCACTGGGCAAAGGACACCGGCCCGGGAAAGAACACCCCCCGGAAATCAAAATCCTGCCGGGCCAGTTGCTGCTGCAGGGTCTGATCAAAGAGTTGCTTGTCTTTTTCCGGCTTCAGGGAATGGAGGATGCACAGACCTTCGGGATCAGGCTCCCATGGCGGGTTTTCGCACTGTCGGCCTTCCCAGGCATACTTCATCCAGCTTTTACAGATCGGCATGATCAAGCTCCTGAGCCAAAAGGACAGAAGGGATCTTCACAAGCAGTCCGCCTCCCCCCGGCAGGGGTGCTTCATTCATGAGCCGAACGGGGTTTTTTCGGGAACTCCAGATAAAACTTGGCCCCCGCCCCCGGTTGGCTCCACACCGACAGACGGCCCCCGTATTTCTCCAGCAAGTGCAGGGTCACCTGCAGACCCAGATGGGTGCTGTCCCCTCGCCTCTCCTGCGGGGTAAGAATCAACCTTTTTATCTGTTGCATCTCCAGCCCGGGGCCGTTGTCCCGCACCGCCACCTGCACCCAAGCCCGCCCCTCCTTCACCTCCACCTGAATATGGTCTCCATATTTCATGGCATTGCTCAGGATGTTCTGGAGGATGACCTGCATGGTGTAAGGCTCAAAGGGAAAGACCAGGGAGCCGTGGTCCGCTTCCAGAGGCTGGCCGTTGATATCAATGCGCAACGGCTTGTCGCCAAAGCGCAGGGCCTTAAGCTCTTGGATGGCCCGAACCAGCTCCGGGAAAAAATCCTTGGGAGTGGGGTGCAGCGTGTCACTGGTCAGGGCCTTGAGAAACAGCAGTTCCTCCGCCAGGGTGTGGGTTAGGCGCTGGGCCGCGTCCTCCAGCACGGCCACATCGTTTTGCAGGGCTTCGCATTCCGACCGGAAAGGGGCACACAGCGGGGAATTTAGGTCCAGTTGGGCTTCCAAATGAGAGAGCTTGTGTTTGAGTCGGCGGGAGAAGCCCTGGATGCCGATGGCCAGGTTTTTGTAATGATGCCTCAAGGTAGCCACCTGCAATTCGAATTCATGATGCAGGGCTTCAAAGCGCCGGCGACTTTCCCGGATGCCATAAATCACAAATCCCAAGACCGAGCCGTAAAGGATGCCGGTCAGGGCGATACCGGGCCATTGCTTGGAGGTATAGATTTCCCGGACTTGGCTTAGATTCACCGGAATGCCATGCAGGAACCAAAAGATGACCTGTTGCAGTACAATGTCCAGGGGATCGCAGATAATGATTTCAAAGGCCGCACCGCTCAGGGCGCCCACCAGGGCATAGACCCAGGGGCTGGCCAACCGTCGGGGGGTCTCCAAACGTACCGGTTCTCTGGTCATTTGCTTCATGTCTGATATGTAACCCGGGCAGGAGGGCCGATGTCAGATTGACCCGCCGGGCTTATCCTTGTTTTTTCTTTTGGCCTTCCCGAGCCTCCACCGTGAGGCGCCATTCATCCATCTGCTTGTGCATCTCTGGCGTCATCTGAGCCGTCATGACCGCGGCAGGGGACATCAGGGCTGCCAAGGCCGGGAAAATCAACACCTTTTTCATGGTCTCCTTCATTATCACTTAATTTTAAGTACCGGAAAACGCTTGCAATCATTTCTCCCCTGATTTCCAGACCCATCTTTAACTGGCTGCCAGCTTAAAAAGTGAGCAACGGTCACCCACCTTGTCAAAAAAGGGGCACTCAAGGCCTCCGTTTCTGAACCTTTGGCTGGCTGGGGACATATCTCCAGACCAGGGCCGGTTTTGCCACTGCCCTAAGTCCGGGCCACCCGCAGGCCGTTGGCCACTGCCAGCAGTTCCGAGGCTTCGTGGCAGAGGACCGCCAGAGCCACGCCCAGGAGGCCGGCCAAGGCCGCAGGAATCAGCACCGCCAGCACCGTCAGGGAAAAGACGATGTTCTGGAAGCTGATGCGGCGGGCCTTCCGGCCCAGTTGCAGGGCAAACTCCAGTTTAGTGAGGTCGTCGGCCATCAAGGCGATATCCGCCGCTTCAATGGCCGCGTCGGTGCCCGCGGTGCCCATGGCCACCCCCACGGTGGCCCGGGCCAAGGCCGGGGCGTCATTGATGCCGTCCCCTACCATGACCACCGGGCCATAGCGGCGCTTCAGGTCTTCCACCGCGTCAATCTTGTCTTCGGGTCTTAGGTCCGCCCGGATTTCATCAATATCCAGCAGTTTCCCCACCGCCCGGGCCGTGGCTTCATTATCCCCGGTGAGCATCACGGTCTTGAGGCCCAAGCGGTGTAGCCGGGCAATGATTTCCCGGGCCTGCGGCCGGATTTCGTCCCGCAGGGTGATGACCCCGGCAAGGGAGGTCTCGGTGCCCACCAGCATGACGGTGGTGCCGGCCGCGGTCAGGTGCGCCTGGGGGAGCAGGGAGGGTATATCAAAACCAAACCGCTTGAACAATCCGGGCTTGCCCACATAGACCAGGCGGTCCCCGACGCGGGCCTGGGCCCCGTAGCCGGCGATGGCGGTGAATTCGGAAATTTCCAGGCATTCATACCCTTCCTGGGCCGCCCTTTGGACAATGGCTTGAGCCAGGGGATGCTCCGATAATCTCTCCACGCTGGCTGCCAGACACAGGAGCTGGGCCACGTTTCCATCCAGGGGGATGATGTCCTGCACCTGGGGCTTGCCCTGGGTGAGGGTGCCGGTCTTGTCAAAGGCCACCGCCCTTATTTTGCCCAGGTTCTCCAGCACCATGCCGCCCTTGATGAGCACGCCGTTTTGCCCTGCCCGGCCGATGCCCGCGGCGATGGCCACCGGCATGGACATGACTAGGGCGCAAGGGGCAGCCGCCACCAGGAGCACCACTGCCCGGGTGGCCCAGGCAGCCATAGGCAGGCCCAGGAGCCAGGGCACCGCCACCATCAGAAGCGAGGTCAGCAGTACCACCGGGGAGTACCGCCGCCCGAACCGTTCAATGAACAACTGGGCCTTGCCTTTTTGTTCCTGGGCTTCTTCCACCAGATGAATCAGCTTGGACAGAGTGTTGTCCTCAAACACTGCGGTGGCCCTGACCTCCAGGGCCCCTTCCTGATTGAGGCTGGCGGCAAAGACTCGCATGCCCTCCCGCTTTTCCACCGGCAGGGATTCCCCGGTCACCGGGGCCTCATTCACGCTGGACCGGCCTTTGACAATTACCCCGTCGGTGGGAACGGCCTCCCCCGGACGCACGATGAAGATATCGCCAGGACGCAGGTCCTCCGCGGGAATGGTTTGTTCTCGGCCTTGCCGCCGTACCCGGGCCTCCTTGGGGGCCAGGTCCAGGAGCTTGCGGATGGAATGCCGGGTCCGGGCATAGGTAAACTCCTCCAGGCCTTCTGCGGCCCCGTACAGCACCACCAGGGTTGCGGCTTCGTCCCACATCCCCAGCACCGTGGAGCCCACGGTGGCCGTCACCATGAGGATTTCAATGCCCACCACCCTTTCGTGAACCAGTTCCTCCAGGCCTTCCCGGCACCAGTGATAGCCTCCCAGCAGAATGGCACCCACATAGGCGGCCACCTCCACGGAGAAGGGAATGACCCCGGTATAGCCCAGAACAAAGGCCAAGCCGGTGCACACCCCAGCCACCAGGGCATTGCGCAAGGGAGGGTGAGTGTACCACTTCACCTCGGTAACTTTCTGGTGGTGCTCAGCAGACATTGCTCACACAGGCTTCTTGGAACTCCAAAGGCCGAGCTTTGGCGGTCAACCTCCGTCCACCGGGAGACCGCTCCCCGGCGGCTTTCTCTTACGACGAATCCAGCTTAAGCCGGTTCAAGGAGTCACAGGAATACCACCCCTCCACCTCTTTACCTGCGGTTTGCGGCCTCCGGCCCTGCCAGCCAGCAGAGCCGGAAGACCTAGCCTCCGATCTGGGACTTTATACGGTCCAGGGTGGCCTTCAGCTTCCGGAGCGTGGCCTCTGCTTCCTGGTCAGGCCCCTTGGGGGAGAGAATGGCGGGGAGCAGTTCTCCCACCTTTTTGATAACCATAGCGAGTTCTTTTCGGCTGGCGGGTTTGAGGTCGGCCCGGCCCATCAGATCGGCGGTTTCCGTGGTAACCTGAGTCAGCAACTGGGACAGGATGCCCATCCGCCACCACCTTTGAGACAATTTCCCCAAGACCCCTTTGCCTTCCGGCATCTCCTTCAGCATCTGATACATGGGGCATTTGGCTCCCTTGGATTTTGCCTTTTGCGCCTCTTTCTTGGTGGGCGGTTTGGTAGCCTGGGACTGGACCAGCCCAGGAGCCGGGGCCAAAATCAGTAGGGCCGCCAGGATAAAAATCAGACGTTTCATAAGGTAACCTCCGCTCAGGCAGCAGGGCTGGCGCCCCGGTAACCCGGATTAAGATTGATGGACAAAGCCTTCCTGCAAACTGCTGCCGGCTCGGTTGCGGCCCGGGGAGGGCCGCAACAGGCAGCAACCATTGCACCAGATCTGCCGCAGCCGACTGGTGGCTGCCGCAGCCGACCGGTGGCCGCCCCACCCGGCACGGCTGGGCTTTCAGTGCCTGATCTTACCTGCCCCGGCGCATCATGCCCGGCCCCATGCGGCCGCCCATGCGGATGGCATGGCTGAACATCATATAGTGCATCTGCGTCTGATGCAGAATGATGCCCAGCACCCGGGCGCTTTCCGGATCTTCGGCGTTCTGGATGAGCTTCTGGTAGCGGGGCACCAGGTCCTCCTCCAGTTTGAGGGCGATTTCATAGGCCTGGACGAGGGTCTGGGAGCGGCGCACCGCCGGAGTGGGCCCTGCCGGAGACAGGCCGTAGGCCGTGAACAACTGGCTGATCCATTTGATATGCAGGTCCTCCTGAGGGATGATCCGCATATAGGGCATATGGACCTGGTATTTTTGCTCATCCGCCTTGTACTGCACCAAAGACAGTCTTTCCAGGGACAGGATGTCCTTCAGGTCCTTCACCCAGGTCTGGCTCTTGGGGGTGGGCAGCTTGGCCGGAATCTCCTTCCATGGCTGGCCGCACATGGGGCAGCCGCCGCCCCCCATGCCGTGGCCACCCATCATGCCGCGGCCGCCCCTCATACCGCGGCCCATCTGGGCCAGGGCGTCGCCCCGCAGGCCGCTGCTCCAGGCTACCAGGACGGACATGGCCGCCAGCCCCAGACCGAGGAGCCGCCGCCGCACCAGATCCAGCTTGGGCTCCGGCGGCAGATAGCCCGGTTTCATGTCAGTACCGCACCGGGGGCAATGGCCCGGGGCGTCCCACAAGGTCTCCGGATGAACTGGGCAAAGCCAGCCTTGGCGCTCCGCCAGGTCCGGGGATCGAAAGGGAGAGGTTTTTTTCATGATAGTCTCCTCCTTCATGGTTAAATGGGTTTTTCCAGGGAGGCGGCCATCAGGCTTAAAGGCGGGAGAAGCATGGGCTCAGACGGGCGCCGCCGGCTACTTGGGCATCTCAATTACAAAGACTGCGCCGGCTCCGGGCTGGCTCCAGACCCAGAGGCGGCCGCCATTTTTATAAATCAGATGGATGGTCACCCGAAGACCCAGGTGGGTGCTTTCCCCGCTGTGACGGTCGGCGGGTGCCAGCAGGCGGTTCTTGAGTTGGTCCACTTCCAGGCCGGGGCCGTTATCTTTGATGCCAATGCGGATGCGGTTGTTCAGGTCCTCCACCTCCACCTGCAGGTGGTCCCCGAACTTCATGGAATTGCTTAGCAGGTTCTGGAGAATGACCTCCATGGTGTAGGGCTCAAAAGCAAATAACAGGGACTGGTGGAACTCCTCCAGCGGCTGGCCGTTGATTTCCACCCGGATGTGCTTGTCCCGAAAGCGCAGGTTCAACAGGTCCTGGATGGCCCGCTTCAGGAAAGCATAAAAGTCCTGCACCAAAGGGGTCAGAGCGTCGCTGGTCAAGGCCTTGAGAAAGAGGAGCTCTTCTCCCAGGACATGGGTGAGGCGCTGGGCCGCCTCCTCCAGGATTTCCAGATGGCGGCCCAGGCTTTGGCATACCTGGTGGACCGAGGATTCCTGCGGCCCAAACTGGCAGACCTCTTGCTCCAGGGCCGCCAATTTGCCCCGGATGCGGCGGGCAAAGCCCTGGATGCCGATGGCCAGGTTCTTGTACTGATGTCGTAAGGTGGCCACTTGCAGTTCAAACTCCTGGTGCAGGGCGTCTAGGCGTCGCCGGTTCTCTCGCAGACGTTTCAGGAACAACCCGATCACGAAGCCCACCAGGGCCCCCAACCCGGTATAGAGCAGCATCATGGGCCACATTTCCTTATGGAAACTGTGGTAGGCGGCCATCTGCACACTCAAGGGGTACCCCCAGTAAATATGGTCGTGCACCACCCGCACCACCATGGCTACAGGATGCAGTACCAAAAAACCCACCAGCGCCCCCAGCAGCAGCCCCAACCAAGCCAGAGGGCCCACCGGCTTCTGACCGAGGCCTGGCTCCAGGAGTACCATTTCCCGGGTTTCAGAATTCAGCATCCCGTTTGTCATCCTGTCTCTGTAAATGGATTCGCTCTATCCGCTTGTCCCTGATATGAGCCGATTTCATTCGGTTTAATGAGTTTTCATCATCGCTCTTATTTCTTTCACCCGCCGGCGCATGGCCTTGAGTCCCTGTTCATGCCGGGATGCCAGTTTGGGCGTCAGGGGGCCCTCTGACATCAGAATGTGCAGGTCCTTCATCATGGCGGCGACTTCTCCCAGGTTGTGCTGCACTCCGGGGCCCATCGCCGGCTGAGGAGGGTGAGAGGCCTCTGAGCATCAGACATCATGCTTGTCCGGGGCTTGCAGGTGGGCCTCCAGTCTGGCCTGCAAGGTCTGTTTCAGGTCAATCATCTTTGTTTCCCAGGGACCGATGTAGCTGCTGTGGTCCATTTCCGTAAGGCTTTCCAGGGAGTTAATTACCTCTTCAATCTGATGCGCGGCCCGGTGAATCAACTGCAGTTGCTCCCGCAGCTCCGGCTGATCAAGGTGCTTCTGCATATGGGCACTGTAGCCGCCGATGATCTGATTGGCATTGCGGATATAATGGGCCAGGGTCACCATCAATTCCTGCAAGGTTTGGAGGGCGGCCAGGCGGCAGCGGGCTTCCACTCTTTGGAGATGCCAGGCCCCCAGGCCCAGTCCGGCCACTCCCCCCAGCAAGGCAAAGGCTCCCCCCATGACCAGCATTTCAGCACTGAACGCCACCCTCATCTGGCGCTCCCAGAGGGAAAGGTCCATGGCCCAGGTCGGAGGCTGTGGGTTCAGCATATAGGCCAGCATGGCGAAAGGGTGTACCAGGAGGTAGCCTACTATGGCCCCCGCCGCCGCAAACCAGATGAGACTTGTAGAGCGCATCTTGCGGCCCTGAACCCTTAGCCCTCAGGAGGAAGGCGGACGACCCATCCCCGCCTTCCCGGGTCCCTCTATCGCTTTTGTATCTGGCCCTTCATCTGCTGCAGGCGCTTCTGTATCTGTTGGAGCTGCTGCCGGTGCTGGGCCTGCATCTGGGCCCCCTGGGGGCCGCCCATCTGCTGCATGATGGTGCCCATCTGGTTCATCATCTCCAGCATCTGTTTTTGGTGCTCAGGGGACAACCGGCCCGACTGCATCATCTGATGCATGTCGCCCATCATTTGGGACATCATGCCCATGTTGTTCATCATACCCGGACCCATCATCCCCTGGCCGGGCCCCATCATGTGCTGCCCGGGTCCCATCATGTGCTGCCCGGATTGGCCATGCCTTTGGGCAGCTCCAAGAACCGGGAGGCCCAGGACGAAAATCGCGGCTAACATAATCACCAATGCCCTTTTCATAAAAACTTCCTCCTTTTTTTACTTCTTTTGAGGCAGATGAGGCTTAAGGCCTGGCTTGTTTCAGACCGGCAGGCCAGTAGCCCTCCGCAGGTTTAAGGTATACTGGCGCACCGCCGGCCCGCGGTGCCAGGTTCCATCAGTTACTTGAGGCAACTCCTCCCTCACCTGGTGGTGAATGCCGAGTCTCCCCAGGGGAGGACTGTGGCGCTTCCGTCCCCACCCTGACAGCAATCCTTTGGCTTTCCCAGCCGCTCGGACGACCTGTGGCACCCGGGCTCTGGGAGAAGGCCCCCGGGGGGAAGGCAAGAGGATCCCGAAGGTCTGGATCAAAGTCCAGGACGACGGCTTCACCCCCAGCCTTTGGCCTCAGAGGCACCTCCCCATATCAAAACCGCATCTGCACGCCGCCCCCCCAGCCGTAATCCGAGTGCCACTGGCCCACAAGAGAGGCCCGCTTGGTTATCAGGTAAGTCAGGCCGGTCCGGGCTTCCCAGAGGTCATGGGTGTCGTACTGGCCTTCCCCATAGAGGACCAGGCGCGGGGTCAGGGCCAGGTTCTTGACCAGGACAAATCTGGCGCCGCCTTCGGTATCCACCCAAATCCGGGATTCTACATTGAGCGGCAACAGGTAGCGCAGCCCGAAGACTCCCACGGACCGATCCAGGGTGTCGTCGCTCCATAGCAGGTCAGCCCCGGCAAAGAGGCTGAAAAAGCGGTTGATATAGCGGTCCCAGGTGAAAAGGGTCTCCCATTCGGTGCCCTCCACCTTTTGCCAGCCCGCCTCCCAGGCGAAGGCCAGGATGTTGCGGGTGTTGGACAGCACCGCAAAGCCCTGGGTCATGTTGCTCAGGGTGTCCACCCGGACCCAGGCATACCAGGGGTCGGCGTAGAGCTTGGGCCGCACCGCCGCCAGTTTGGGGTCCAGGGTGTAGCCCTCGTAATGCACCACCCGGGCCATGCCGCTATCCAGGTGGTAGAGGATATGGCAGTGGAAAAACCAGTCCCCTACTTCATTGGCGTCAAACTCAATCACCGTGGTGGACATAGGGGCCACATCCACGGTGTGCTTCAGGGGGGAGTACTCCCCCTGGGCGTTCAGCACCCGGAAAAAGTGGCCGTGCAAGTGCATGGGGTGGTGCATCATGGTGCGGTTAATCAGAATGAAGCGGGCCACCTCCCCCCGGCGGATGCGAATCATGTCGCTTTCGGACAGAGGCTTGTTGTTAATGAACCAGACGAAGCGCTCCATGTCGCCGTCCAGGGTAAGACGGATGACCCGCACCGGCTTGCCCCTGGCGAAGGCAGTGGACCGGGTGGATTTCAGGTGATCATAGGGAGGCCAAGGCCGGCGCGGATCCATGCCGTCCACCGCCAGGTTCCTGGAGGAGGACACATCAGGCCCCAGAGGACGGAAGTTATAACCGAACTTCTTTCCTCCCCGCTCAGGCATGGGCTCCGGCCGGGCCGGGGGCGGTGCGGCCTCTTCGTGGGCCGGCGGCCCCGCCCTCCCGGAGGGGGCCGAGGGCATCTTCATGCCCTGCATGGAATGCTTTTGGCCTTGGCCCATGCCCATTTTCATGGACTTCATGCCCATCATCCCCGGGCGGTCAAACTTGCCGGCCTGCACCTCCCGGTCGGACATGCCCATGGAACCCTGAGGGGTGAGAGCAAACAGCCTGCTGGGCGTGAGCTTGCCCATCACCGCGTAGAGATTGGGCTTGGGGACCTCCGGAGCCGGGTGACGCGGCCCGGTTCCCAGCCACACCGAGGCGAATCCCGAGCCGTCCTGGGCCGTGGCCCGCAATTCATACGCCCCGTCGGCCGGCACCTGGAGAAGCACGTCGTAGGTTTCGGCAATGACCATGAGAAAGCGCTGCTGTTTGATCGGCTTTACTTCCTGGCCGTCCGCGGTAATGATGGTCATAGGGCCGCTAGCAAATTGCAGATAAAAGTTGGTGGCTGTGGCCCCGTCAATGAGGCGCAGCCGCACGGTTTCCCCGGGCCGGGCCGGCAGGCTGATTTCCGGCTGGCCGTTGGCCAGAAAATAGTCATAGGCCACATCTGCCACGTCCATGGCCGGCATACGCAACAACTCTCGCTTGAGGTAGTCCCCCAGCCTGCCCAGGCGGGCCGCGCCCAACAGGCTCTGGCCGCTGCCTTTCTGCACGGCATACCAGTCGCTGCCCCGTTTCAGGGTCCGCAAAACTTCGTGGGGGTTCTCATCCGTCCAATCAGACAGCAACACCACATAGTCGCGGTTCATCTGCCGCTTCTCCCCTTGCCGGGGCTCAATGACGATGGCGCCGTAAAGCCCTTGTTGCTCCTGCAGATTGGTGTGGGAATGATACCAGTAGGTGCCGCTCTGACGGATGGGGAATTCATAGACAAAGGTGGCCCCCGGCGCAATGGGGGGGAAACTGACATAGGGCACCCCGTCCATGCCCGGAGGCACTAGGATGCCGTGCCAGTGGATGGAGGTGTCCACCTCCATGCGGTTGTGGACCCGGATGCGGGCATAGTCGCCTTCGGTGAAACGCAGGGTGGGGCCCGGAATGACCCCGTTGATGGTCATACCCCGCCGGGGCTTTCCCTGGATGCTCACCTCCTGCAGAGCGATGGTAAGGTCGTATTCCACCAGCTTGGCCTGAACGGGGAAGGCGGGGAGGAGAACCAGAAAAAAACCGGCAACCCAGGGGAGGGTTCCTTCCAGTTTCATGGTCAAATTTTCTCCTGCCTAAGTGAGTGCATCAGCCAGGGAGCCTTTGGGCTTCAGGGGCCACTTTCAGGCTTCGTCTAGAGGTGCAACCGCTTGAGGCGCAGGGCGTTGGTCACCACCGATACGGAGGAGAAGCTCATGGCCGCGGCGGCGATAATGGGGCTGAGCAGAATGCCGAACCAGGGGTAGAGCACGCCGGCGGCGATGGGCACTCCCAGGCTGTTGTAAATGAAGGCGAAAAACAGGTTCTGCCGGATGTTGCGCATGGTGGCCCGGCTCAGGATGCGGGCTCGCACGATACCCCTCAAGTCCCCCTTCACCAGGGTGACCCCGGCGCTCTCCATGGCCACATCCGTGCCGGTGCCCATGGCGATGCCCACTTGCGCCTGGGCCAGCGCCGGGGCATCGTTGATGCCGTCCCCGGCCATGGCCACAAACCGGCCGGCGGCCTGCAGCTTCTTCACCTTTTCGGCCTTCTGGTCCGGGAGCACCTCAGGAATGACCTCATCCAGGTTCAGCCGGGCGGCCACTGCCTGGGCGGTGGTGCGGTTGTCTCCGGTGAGCATGACAATGCGGAGCCCCTCCTCATGCAGCCGGTCAATGGCCCCCGGGGTGGTCTCCTTGATGGGGTCGGCCACCCCCACCAGACCCGCAGCCTGACCCTCAATGGCCACAAACATCACGGTCTGGCCTTCTTTAGCTAAGTCTTCGGCCCTCTCCGCCAACTCCCCTGGGTCAATTCCCAGTTCCTCCAGCAGCCGCCGGTTGCCCAGGGCCACCCGGTGGCCGTCCACTATGCCGGTGACCCCCCGGCCGGTGAGATATTCAAAGGATTCGGCCTCATGGACCTCCAGGTCCCGCTCTAACGCCCCGTTGACGATGGCCGCGGCCAGAGGATGCTCACTGCCCTTTTCCAGGGCCGCGGCCAGACGCAGCAGGGTCTGATCATCCACCCCATCCAGGGGTGCCACGTTCACCAGCTTGGGCTTGCCTTCGGTAAGGGTGCCGGTTTTGTCCACCACCAGGGTGTCCACCTTGCGCATCACTTCAATGGCTTCGGCATTTTTGAACAGCACCCCCACGGTGGCCCCTTTGCCGGTGGCCACCATGATGGACATGGGGGTGGCCAGCCCCAGAGCGCAGGGACAGGCAATAATGAGCACCGCCACCGCGTTGATGAGGGCATGGGCCATGCGGGGCTCCGGCCCCAGCGTGGCCCAGACAATAAAGGTGACCACCGCAGTCAGCACCACCACCGGGACGAACCAGGCCGCCACCACATCTACCAGCTTCTGGATGGGGGCCCGGCTGCGCTGGGCCTCGGCCACCATCTTGACAATCTGGGCCAAAAGCGTATCGCTCCCTACCTTCTCGGCCCTTATCACCAGAGAGCCGGTGCCGTTTACCGTGGCTCCGATGACCCGGCTGCCCGGCTCCTTCTCCACCGGAATGGGCTCGCCGGTGACCATGGACTCATCCACCGAGGTTTTGCCCTCCAGCACCACGCCGTCCACCGGCACCTTCTCACCGGGCCGCACCCTCAGGCGGTCGCCCACCTGCACCAGCTCTAGCGGCACGTCCTCCTCGGTACCGTCCTCCCGGAGGCGCCGGGCGGTCTTGGGCGCCAAGCCCAAAAGCGCCCGGATGGCCGCACTGGTTTGGCCCCGGGCCTTCAACTCCAGTACCTGGCCTAACAGCACCAGGGTGACAATGACTGCCGCGGCCTCAAAATAGACCGCCACCTCCCCGGAGGGGCCCCGGAAGGAGTCCGGAAAGATGCCCGGCAGGAGTTTGGCGATAATGCTGTAGGCATAGGCCACCGACACGCCCAAGCCAATCAGGGTGAACATGTTCAGGCTGCGGCGGATGACCGACTGCACCCCCCGGACAAAGAAAGGCCAGCCGCCCCACAGGACCACCGGGGTGGCCAGAATCAGCTCCAGCCAGCTCAGGATTTCCCGGGAGGCCAGCCGCTCCAGGGGCCGACCCGGCAGATAGTGGGCCATGGC
>JAFDHU010000045.1 GCA_019308625.1 Deltaproteobacteria bacterium | reverse complement strand
AAGCCTCTCCTTTCCCTCTGTGGTTTTTTCATGGCCGCAATCTTCCCAGGGACTCAGGCCGGAATCAGTTTATAGGGTTCGGCCCGCTTGGTCCACTCGCTTCCGGGATATTGGGCGGTAAGGGTGTCATAGGCCTGCCGGAGGGGCTGGGGATTGCCGGTGCGCTTATAGGCGGCCACGGCCCGGAAAAATATGGCCTCCGGTACCACTTCCGGCACCGGACAGCGCTCCATCATCTCCTCAAAGGTGGCCTGGGCCTCGGCATACTGCTCCAGGTCCAGGTAGTAGCGGCCCTTGCCCACCTCAAAGGTGGCGATGAACACCTCCGGCTGCAGAAAGCCCACCGTACGGTAGTGCTCCCGGCCGTGGACGTCCAGCACCAGGATGGTGGGCGTCCAGGACACCGCGTACTTGTCCATCAGCTCCTTATTGGTCACTTCCACCTGCACCGGCACGAAGTTGAGGTCTACAAATCTGGCCACGCCTTCATTGGGGTACGTCACGGCACCCATCTGCTGGCAGCCGATTCACTGGGGGTTGTAAAAATCCAGAAGAATGGGTTTGCCCGTCTTTCTGGCGGTTTCCTGGGCCTGGACCAGGTCGTGGAGCCAGCACACCTGCATCGCCATTTTTTCTCCTTTCCGGGCCTGAGCCTCCAGACCGATTTTTGCCTTAACATAATCACTGGAGTTTCTGCTGCAATATCGGTGAGGCATTTCCTTTGTAAGCTGCTAGAGAAGCAGAAGAAGGTTTCCAAAACACCTGCTGGTGAAATAAAAAAAAATATGTTATTTTATAACTTTCTTTTTACTTGGATATTTTAAAGTATAGAAAGAATAAGGGGGCACTTGATCATGGCAGGCTTGATTGACCGGGTGGATATTGAGGCGTTGCGGCAGCAGCTTCCCTATCACCAACTGCGCCGGGAAAAGGAAAGGGATGTGGTGCATATTGACTGGCAAACCGAGTGGGAACGGTTTGATGCCAAGGAGCTCTTCACTTTTGATCTCTCCGCCATTCCCGATCGCATGTTGGAGGCCATCCGGGCCCGCCGCATGGTGCTCATGGACGGCAACCAGGCGGCCATCTCCATCATCACCCGAGTGGCCGACGGCCTGTGCGGTTATCCTATCACTCCCTCCACCCCCATAGCCGAGATGTTTGCCCGGGCCGCAGCCAACGGTCAGAAAAATCTCTGGGGCACGGAGCTGATGTATTTCCAGCCCTCTGATGAGCTGTCCGCCATCGCCGCAGTGGAGGCCATGGCCTCCCAGGGCGGACGGTATGTGGACAATACTTCCTCCCAGGGCCTGTTGCTGAAGACCAAGAACCTTTTTTCCGTGGCCGGCAAGCGCCTGCCGGTGGTGATGACGGTCATGGCCCGGGAGGTGAACAAAGGGTCGTTGTCCATCCACTGCGGCCACACCGATTTCTACGCGGTGCGCAACGCCGGCTGGGCCCAGTTGGTGGCCATGGACAACCAGGAATTCCATGAGCTTTTGCCCATCGCCTTTAAGGTCTCGGAGCTCAAGCAGGTGATGCTCCCCACCATGGTCATCGGCGACGGCTTTATCAAGAGCCACGCCATTGAGAATATCAATGAGCTCTCTGACGCGTTTCTGGAATTCTTTGTGGGTCCGCCCAACCGCTTCTACCAGCCGGACTTTGAGCATGGCACTTTGACCGGCACTTTCACCGACACCGACCTGACCATGGAGGGGGAGGTCTCCCAGGATTTGGCCTACCGTTTCTTCAAGCGGGGCTTCGTGGCCGCCATGAACCTGATGAATCAGATGATTGGCACCAATCTCAAGGTGGTGGAGTGCTACCGCACTGAAGATGCGGACATGGTGGTGGTCATTCTGGGCTCCGCTGCCGGGGTGGTCAAGGACGTGGTGGACTACTACCGGGATGTGAAGGGGATCAGAGTCGGAGTGGTTCGGCCGGTGCTGTTCAACCCGCCCTGCTACGAGGAGTTGGCCTTTGGGGTGCGCAAGGCCAAGGTAATCACCGTTCTGGAGCGCAGCGGCCGGGCTCACAACCAGCTCCTGCTGGCGGATGTGCAGGCGGCCCTGCAGGTGTCCATCCGGGCCGGCCGGGAGGGCAAGGCCGAACACCGCATCTACGGGCGCCAGGACATGCCCACCCTGCTCCACGGCGTCTACGGCTTGGGCAGCAAGGACTTCAACAAATACGACGCCGCCGCAGTCATAGAGAACATGATCTCCGTGATGGAGAAAAAACGGGGGTTCTTAAGAGACTTCTACTGCGGAATTGAGGGTCCTTTGACGCTCAAGCCCGCGCCCCTGCCGGGTTATCTGGAGCGGGAGATGGGCATGACCTTCATCGGCGTGGGCGCCGAGGGCGTCAAGACCGCCCTGGAATCCGCGGCCCTGATTTATGCCGAAGACTACGGCACCGGCCGCCGCCAGTATGTCCAGTCCGGGGCCCGTTACGGCGCCGCCCGCAAGGGCGCTCCGGTGTTCATGAATCTGCGCATCAGCTCCCGGCCCATCCGCAACAGCTCGGAGCTCACTGAGCGCCACGTCCTGGCCTTTTTCAATGAAAAATTCCTGTCTGACCAGATCCTCAAGGAATACGTGGGCGGTCTGAAGGAAAAAGGCATCCTGGTGATTAACAGCAGCCGACCTTGCCAGGAACTGCTGGCCACCTTCCCGCCCCAGATTCAGTCCCTCATCAAGTACCGGCAGATCAGAGTGTTCACCCTGGATGCCACCAGGGTCGCTTTGCAGCACCTGAACCGCAACCTGCCCGGGGCAGCCATCCTGGGTCTGGTGAACAAGGAACTGGGCATTTTGCCGGAAAAGGAGTTTGAACAGCGCTTCAAGAAAATTCTGGAGAAGAAGCTGGGGGGGCGGAAAGGCAAGGACATTATTGATGACAATCTGGCCCTGCTGAGATACGGCACCCAGCAGGGCACCAGCGGTTCAGTGGAAAAGGCTGCGGCCGTCGCCATTTCCGCGGACCTACCGGATTACTCCCCCCCGCTGCCGGAGGACTTCGGCCGGGGGCCCGGCACCGCCGGTCTGCCTTTCCGCTTCACTGAAAAGGACGAGCTGGGCACCATCCAGCCTATCCCTCTCCTGGACAATTACCAGGAGGTCTTCTACCGCCGCATGATCAAGCCCGTCATGGAGGGCAAAAAGGTGCCCTGGGACCGCTTCCTGCCTGTGGTGCCGGCGGCCACCAGCCGCTTCCGGGATATGAGCTACATCGGTACCCAGGTGCCGCTGTATGACCCGAACAAGTGCATCGCCTGCGGCCTGTGTGCTGCCTCCTGCCCGGACGCGGCCATCTTCTGCCTGGTCACGCCGGAAGAGGTCCCCGCGGAGGCCAAGAGATATTTCAAGATTTTCAGGAAACCCCCCAAAGGCGTGCCGTGGGACCGCTTTGCCATGAATATTGAGGCCGATCCCAAAGCCTGCAAGGGCTGCGGGGTCTGCGCCCTGGTCTGTCCCACCGACGCCCTGCACATGGTGGACAAGACCAAAATCACCCCTCTGGACTTCATGCCGGAAGAATACCGGGATTTGGACCGCTCCGTGGAGCTGGCCCCGTACGTGGACCGGCTGCCCCTGAACCATCAGGTGTTGTTCGTGCTGGCCAAACTCTATCCTGGCAAGCACACCCTTTGTCCCGGGTGTGGCGAAGGGGTGATTAATCTTCTCACTTCCTATGCCGCCGAATCCCTGCGCAACCATCCCCAGGGTATCGCCACCTTCTACCAGGGCCTGCGCATCCTGTCGGAAAGAAACAAGCGGGCCATTGAGCATATGCTGGACCACGGCTTCAACATCTACACCATCAACGCCACCGGCTGCGATCAGGTCTCCGAGCTGGTCAATCCCTTCAACTCCCGCATCTATCCTGCCGGCCATTACGGCTTCGGCACCGCCTCGGCCGCGGCCCTGGGAGCCAAATTCAGCCTGGACCAAGCCTACATCAACCGCTACAATGATGTGCTCACCAAAATCATCGTGTTTGCCGGAGATGGCGCCATCTACGACATCGGCAACGGCCCCTTCAACCACGCCCTGGGCGAGAATTTTGATATCACCTGGGTGATTTACAACAACGAAGGCTACATGAACACCGGCACCCAGAAGTCCGGGGCCACCCGTTTCGGGGCCGACCGCTCCACCAGTCCCATCGGCAAGAAGCTGGCCGGCAAAACCACCCTGCACCGCCGCATCATCAGCCAGGCCATGGCTATCTCCCATGTGTACGCCGCCAAGCTGTCCATCGATAACCCCTTCTACGCCATCAAGATTCTGAAGGAGGCCATCGCCTATAACGGTCCCTCGGTGGTGGAGTTTTTCTCCGCCTGCCCCCAGGGTCATGTCACCCACGACTGGGCCGGGCCCCTCATCGCCCGCATGATGGTGGAATCCCGCAAATGGCAGGTGGCGGTGCGCCGGCCCTTCCAGAGGCTGGACATCTCCGGCAACCCCGACCCAGACCTCATCTATCCCAAGGAGGGCAAGTCCTTCAAGCGGGGCGTGAAGCGCGAGCCGGCCACCTTCTATGATGTGGTGAGCATGCTGGGCCAGTACAGCCCCCACATCAAGACCGTGAAGAGCGGCGACATCCCGGAAATCGTCCGGGTAAATGAAACTGTGAGCCTGTTCAGGTGGCTCAGGAACCAGTACCTGGCCGGCTACCGGGACACCATGCCCACCGAGGAGGAAGTGGAGCGGATTGTGGAGGAGCGCTATCGCCTGGATGCGGTTTAGCATGCCTTAAGGGATTGTCCCTGGGAGGAGGGGGCCAGGCTGCAGGACTCTGCTTCCTCCTTCCAGCCCGCCTGCCCAATTTCTCCCCGGCGGAGTGGGAGGGGAGTCTGAGGGGCGGGGGAGCCGAGCTTCCCCAGCTCATCCCTCAAGTTAATTTTTCCCCTTTTTATCTCAAGACATCCCGGGAAACCCGCGATCGCAGGACTTGGCCCTTTTTTCTTCCCCCCGCCTTCTCCTTTAGCAATTAACGACAAATTTTATATAATTAATTTAGTGGAACGGCTCCGGTGCCGAAGGTTTAAGTTCGGGCCAGAGGTGGGTGTCCCTTGGTAAAGACTGGCTTTTCCAGAGAAGAGAAGGACCGCTATTCCCGCAACCTGATGCTGCCGGGGGTGGGAGAGGCTGGGCAGGAGCGACTCCGCTCCGGGCGGGTTACAGTGGTGGGCGCGGGCGGCATCGGCTCCGCTGCCTTGTTTTACCTGGCGGCGGCCGGTGTGGGGCGTCTCACCATTGTGGACGGGGACACAGTGGAACTCTCCAACCTGCAGCGCCAGATTTTGCACCGCATGACGGACCTGGGCCGGGCCAAAGTGGATTCCGCCAAAGACGCCTTGATCGCCCTTAATCCCCACTGCCAAGTGGAAATCCGAAAGGTACGCCTGGACGCCGCCAACATCAGCGAAGTCCTGGAAGACGGCGGCCTGGTGCTGGATGCCAGCGACAATTTTCCCACCCGCTTTCTGATTGCTGATTATTGCTGGCTCAACCGGATTACCCTGGTGTCCGCGGCGGTGGCCGAATTCACCGGGCAGCTTCTGGTGGTGGACCCGGAGCAGGGAAGCCCCTGCTACCGCTGCCTGCTGCCGGAGCCTCCCGAGGACCGGCCGCGGGGCATTCTGGGGTCGGTGGCCGGGGTCCTGGGCTGCCTGCAGGCCACTGAGGCAGTGAAGCTGTTGCTGGGCTGGGGCTCGGACTTGGTGCAAGCGCTGCTTACCTACGATGCCCTGAAGTGCCGTTTCCACGTGATGCCCCGCGCCCGGGCGGCAGAGTGCCCTTTGTGCGGCGAGAATCCCAAAATAACCGGCCTGTCGGCCTGGGCCGGCGGGTGCGCGCCCCTGTAAATACCGGCCGCGTCTGCTGACAGGAATACAGGGCCGGCACGGCTGAGAGGCTTCAGATGTCAGAACAAATGCAGATTCCTCCTACCCATCCCGAGGACCTGCTGGCCGACGACCCTCTGGTCATCGCCGGCCGGGCCTTCCGCTCGCGTTTTATGGTGGGCACCGGAAAATTTCCCTCAGCCGAGGCCTTGCGCGTTGCGCTGGAGGCCTCCGGGGCCGAAATCGTCACCGTGGCCCTCCGCCGGGTGGACCTGACCAAGCCCCAGACGGACAGTATCATGTCGGTGCTGGACCCCAAGCGCCATCTGATTCTGCCCAACACCTCAGGGGCCCGCACCGCCCAGGAAGCCGTGCGCTTGGCCCGCATGGCCCGGGCCATGGGCCTGGAGCCCTGGGTCAAGCTGGAGCTCACGCCGGAGCCCCGGTATCTGCTGCCCGACCCGGTGGAAACCCTGAAGGCCGCGGAAATGCTCATCCAGGAGGGCTTCGTGGTGCTGCCCTACATCCAGGCCGATCCTATCCTGGCCAAGCGGCTGGAGGAACTGGGCACCGCTACGGTGATGCCCCTGGGCGCGCCCATCGGCAGCAACCGGGGAGTTCGGACCCGGGACATGATCCGCATCATCATTGAGCAGGCCAAGGTGCCGGTAGTGGTGGACGCCGGCCTGGGAGCGCCGTCTCATGCCGCCGAAGCCATGGAGATGGGGGCCGATGCAGTGTTGGTGAACACTGCCTTGGCCGACGCCGCCGACCCTGGCGGTATGGCCCGGGCCTTTGCCTTGGCCGTGGAAGCCGGCCGCCTGGCCTATCTGGCCGGGCTGGGGCCGGTCCGGGAGACCGCGGAAGCCTCATCCCCGCTTACCGGATTTTTGGAGTAGGGCCGCCATGGAAGCCGCAAGGGTGCAACACAAGGACAGTGGCTTTGCTGCGGTGCTTGACTTGTGGCCCAAAGAGCGGGTCAAGCGCCTAATAGCCGCCGCCGGACCCGAAGACGTGGTCCGGGCCTTGTCCCGGGAGCAGCTTACCGTGCAGGACTTGGCCGCGCTGCTGTCCCCCCAGGCCGTGCCCCACCTGGAGGAGATGGCCCGCCTGGCCCATCGCTTGACCCGGCGCCATTTCGGGCGGATCATCGGGCTCTATGTGCCCCTTTACCTCTCCAATGTCTGCACCTCGGACTGCACCTACTGCTTTTATGCGGTGCACTCCGGCAGCCGGGGGGCCAGACGCACCCTGACCCTGGAAGAAATCCGGGCCGAGTGCCAGGCCCTGGCCCGATACGGCTTTCAGAATGTGCTGCTTCTCACCGGCGACGCCCCCAAGACGACGCCCCTGGACTATCTGGCCCAAGCCGTGGCCATTGCCCGAGAATACTTCGCTTCCGTATCCATTGAAGTCTATGCCCTGGAAGAAGAGGACTATCGACGGCTGGTGGATCTGGGACTGGAAGGCGTGACCCTGTATATGGAGACCTATGACCGGGAAACTTACGCCCAGGTCCATCTCAAGGGCAAGAAGCGGGATTTTGACTATCGCCTGGGGGCCATGGAACGGGCCGGCCGGGCCGGGGCCCGGCGCCTGAGCATCGGGGCGCTTTTGGGCCTGTTTGACTGGCGGGTGGACGGCTTCTGGACCGCCCTGCACGCCCGCTACCTCCAGAAAGAGTGCTGGCAGAGCGCCGTGGCCGTGTCCTTCCCTCGCCTGCGGCAGGCCCCACCCCGTCATCCCATCCGCTTCCCTGTCGGCGACCGGGATCTGGTCCAGCTCATGCTGGCCCTGCGTCTGTTCCTGCCGGAGGCCGGATTCAATCTCTCCACCCGGGAGCGGGCTGCCTTCCGGGATCGCCTGATTCCTTTGGGAGTGACCATGATGAGCGCCGGTTCCTCCACCCGGCCCGGAGGCTATGCCCTGGGGGAGGAAACCCTGGCTCAATTTGAGATTGAAGATCGGCGCACCCCGGAGGAGGTGGCCGAGGCCATCCGCCGGGCCGGCTATGACCCGGTGTGGAAGGATTTTGATCGGGCCTTCTGCGAGGCCTCTGACGGGGGAGCTGGTAAAGTAATCAGTAAACAGTGAACGGTGAACAGAAAGTGACCAGTGAGTTGTGATCAGTAAAATAAATAAAGAGATTCCGGACTATATAACCTTTTCCCTCTCCCCCTGTGGGGGAGAGGGTTAGGGTGAGGGGGAATAAAAACCCTTTTAAGGAACCCCGCACCAATCGGCTGAGCAAAACCCTGGAGGGGGGACACCCCGGTCATGAAGCTGACCATCAACGGTGAGCCCCGGGAGGTGGCCGCCTGCACGGTGCTGGGCCTCTTGGAGGAACTGGGACTGGAGCCCGCCCGCACCGTGGTGGAGCGCAACGCGGTCATCGTGGACCGCAGCCGGTATCAGGACACCGTTTTGTCTGAAGGTGACGTCCTGGAGCTGGTGGGCATCGTGGGGGGTGGCTGATGACTCACGGCGAGCGCCTGGCCCTGTTTGACCAAAGCGACCTTTATGTGGTCATCACCGAGGCCCTGTGCGCCGGCCGGTCCGCTTTGGAAATACTGGATCAGGTCCTGGCCGCGGGCATCCGCCTGGTGCAGTTCCGGGAAAAGGAGCTGAGCGGGCGGCAGCTTTATGAGCGGGCTCTGGAGTTCCGACGGCGGACCCGGGCCGCGGAAGCCCTGCTCATCATCAATGACCGGCTGGACATCGCCTTGGCCGTCGAGGCCGACGGCGTGCACCTGGGGCAGGACGACCTGCCGGTGGCTGCGGCCCGCCGGGTGGCCCCGGAGTTGATTATCGGCGCCTCCACCCATTCCCTGGAAGAGGCCCTGGCCGCCCAGGAGGCAGGGGCCAGCTACGTCAACCTCGGCCCCATCTTTCCCACCGGCACCAAAGAGGACGCGGTGCCTCTGGGGCCGGAAATAATTGAGCGCATCGCCCCGCGGCTCAGCATCCGGTGGACCACCATGGGCGGCATCAAGGCCGCCAACATCGCTCAGGTGGTGTCCCGGGGAGCTCGGCACCCGGCGGTGATCACCGCGGTGACCGCCGCCCCGGACCCGGCTGCAGCGGCCCGGGAGCTGCGGGAGCTCATCCGGGCGGGGCTTCCTCCAGCCCCCTAAAGGCTGGCCGGTGGGCCGGAAAATTTGTTAGCCTCCGGCCAAATCCCCCTTTATTACCTGAGGGCTTTATTTTATGCTGGGAAAAAGTTCCGGGGCCTTTATTTGTTCAGGGGCTCCGGCAGTGAAAGGCTTGTCATGGAGTACGAAGCGGTCATCGGTCTGGAGGTGCACGCCCAACTCCTCACCCGGAGCAAGATTTTCTGCGGCTGTCCCACCACCTTCGGGGCGCCGCCCAACACCCAGACCTGCCCGGTGTGTCTGGGCATGCCCGGGGTGCTGCCGGTGCTCAACAAAAGGGCCCTGGAGTTCGCCCTGAAGATGGCCCTGGCCACCCACTGCCACATCGCCCCGGAATCGGTGTTTGCCCGGAAAAATTATTTTTATCCGGACCTGCCCAAGGGCTACCAGATTTCCCAGTATGAGCAGCCCCTGGCGGAACACGGGCATCTGGACATCACCGTCAACGGCCGCCCCAAGCGCATCGGCATCACCCGCATCCATCTGGAGGAGGATGCCGGCAAGCTCATCCACAGCCCTACCCGGCCGGTGAGCTTTGTGGACTTCAACCGCACCGGCGTACCCCTGATTGAAATCGTCAGCGAGCCGGATATCCGGACCCCGGAGGAGGCGGTGGAATACCTCAAGGCCCTGCGCAACATCCTGCTGTATCTGGAAATCTGCGACGGCAACATGGAGGAAGGTTCGCTGCGCTGCGATGCCAATATCTCCCTTCGGCCGGTGGGCTCCCGGGAATTCGGGGTCAAGACCGAGCTCAAGAACCTGAATTCCTTCCGGTTCCTCCGGCAGGCCCTGGAGTATGAAATCCGCCGGCAACGGGCCCTGCTTTCCGAGGGCCGGGAGATTGTCCAGGAAACCCGCCTTTGGGACGCGGCCAAAGGCCAGACCTTCTCCATGCGGGGCAAGGAGGAGGCCCACGACTACCGCTATTTTCCGGATCCGGACCTGGTCCCGGTCAAGGTGGAGGCTACCTGGCTGGAGGAGCTGCGCCGCAGCCTGCCGGAGCTGCCCGCGGCCCGGGCGGCCCGCTTCCAGAGGGACTTTGGCCTCCCCGCTGCCGACGCCGAAGTGCTCACCAGCGACAAGGCCCTGGCCGACTACTTTGAGGCCTGCCTTAAGGAGTTCCCCCAGCCCAAGAAGGTGGCCAACTGGATTATGAGCGAACTCCTCCGGGAGGTGAAAAAAGAGGAGGCAGGCATTGCGGCGCTGCGGGTGAGCCCACAGCATCTGGGGCGGCTGCTGGCCTTGGTGGAGCGGGGCGACATCAGCGGCAAAATCGCCAAAACGGTGTTCGACGAGATGGTGGCCACCGGCAAAGACCCGGAAGCCATCATCCAGGAAAAAGGCCTGGTGCAAATCAGCGATGTGGAGGCCTTGGAGGCCTTGGCCCGGGAAATCATCGTCGCCCACCCCAAGGAGGCCGCTGATTTCCGGGCCGGCAAAACCAAGGTCCTGGGCTTTTTTGTGGGCCAGTTGATGAAAAAGACCCGGGGGCAGGCCAACCCCCGGCTGGCCAACGAGATTTTCCAGCGTCTGCTGGCTGAATAACTGCCAACCTGAGAAGTCAAAAACCTGAAAACGGATGAAGGCCTATGATTCCTTACTGCAGTATCTGCTGGGACGACAACAAGGTGAGGCTGCTGGATCAACGTCTGCTGCCTCAGGAAGAGGTTTACCTGGAGATCAGCGATTACCGCGACATGATTGAGGCCATCCGGACCCTGACCATCCGGGGGGCGCCGGCCATCGGGGTGGCTGCGGCCATGGGCGCGGCCCTGGGGGCCCTGGAGCTCGAGACGGAGGACCCCGAGGAGTTCCGGCAGAGATTCGCCGACGTCTGCCGAGAAATCGCCCAGGCCCGGCCCACCGCAGTTAACCTGTTTTGGGCCTTGCAGCGCATGCAGGCGGTGGCTGAGGCCCATGCTGGAGAGTCCGTGGCCTCGCTGAAAGAACACCTGGTGCACGAGGCCCAGGTCATCCTCAAAGAGGACGAGACCATCAACCGGCACTTGGCCCAGCACGGCCGGCCCCTGATCAAGGACGGCTACCAGGTGCTCACCCACTGCAATACCGGGGCCTTGGCCACCGGGGCCTATGGTACGGCCCTGGGGGTGCTCAGGGCCGCCTGGGAGGCCGGCCGGCGCTTCTCCGTGTGGGTGGATGAAACTCGCCCGCTCCTCCAGGGCGCCCGGCTCACCACCTGGGAACTGGAAAAAATCGGCATCCCTTACACCCTGATTCCGGATGGCGCGGCGGCTGCCTTGATGCGGCAACAGAAGGTCAATCTAGTCATCGTGGGCGCGGACCGCATCGCCGCCAACGGCGACACCGCCAACAAGATCGGCACCTACAGCCTCGCGGTGCTGGCCAAATTCCATGGGGTACCTTTCTTTGTGGCAGCTCCCCTGTCCACTTTTGATTTTGCCCTACCCAACGGCAACTTCATTCCGGTGGAGGAGCGCCCGGCCGAGGAGCTCATCCGGTTCCGTGGTGAAACGGTGGCCCCGGCGGAGACCCCGGTCCTCAACCTGGCCTTTGACATCACCCCCAAGGAGCTGATCACGGGCATCATCACCGAGCGGGGCATTGCCTGGCAGCCCTTGAGCTCCAGTATCAAATATCTCAAGGATGCAAAGGATTGAGGCCATGCGGGTATTAGCTGCGCTGGCGGCTCTGGCCTGGCTGGGTCTGGCCTCCGGGGTCCAGGCCGCAGGTCCCTTTAAGGTTCGTCTGCCTGCCAAAAGGGTGGGAATTGACCCCGAAGCCTACAATGTGGTGGGCGAGCCCCAGCGCTATGTCATCAAAAAGGGGGATAACCTCCTGGACGTGGCCCGAAAGTACGGCCTGGGCTATAACGACCTGGGGGTGATGTACCGCCAGTGGGACCCCTTTATCCCCCCGGCAGGGGCAGAAATCATCATCCCCACCATGTGGATCGTGCCGGATAACCGGGGCAAGGACATCATCGTCAATACCGGGGAGATGCGGCTGTATTATTACCGGAACAAGGCCACCCGGGTGTATACCTTCCCCATCGGCCAGGGGGTGCTGGACTTCAGAACCCCCACCGGAGCCTTCCGGGTAGTGAGGAAGAAAGTCAATCCGGCCTGGCACATCCCCAAGTCCCTGCAGGCCAAATACGGCATGAAGGTGATGCCCCCGGGGGAGGATAATCCTCTGGGGAAGTACAAACTTAACCTGTCCTGGGGGGACTACGCCATCCACGGCACCCACATGCCTTGGGGAGTGGGACGGCTGGTGAGCCACGGCTGCACCCGGCTGTATCCGGAGCATATCAAGCAACTCTTCAGCCTGGTGCCGGTGGGGGCCACAGTGGAATATATCTATGAGCCGGCCAAGGTGGGCTTCCGGCGGGGCCGCATCTTTCTTTCAGTGCATGAGGACGTGTATTTCCGTATCCGTTCCATGATCTTCCATGTTCTGGACCTGCTGGAGACCCGGGGCCTGAGCGGCATGGTGGACATGCGCAAGGTTCTGCAGGCGGTGGAGGAGCAGCACGGCATGCCGGTAGATGTCACCAAAAATGCAGAAGGTGTGGGGAGCTAAACCTCCGACCACACCTTCGGCACCGAAAGTTTTAAGGATATTTTTGAAAAAATATCAGCTAATTACTTTCTCCTATACTTCTTAACCATGGCGCAGCATTTTTCCGCCGCGTCTTCAGCCCGGGCGGCAGCCGCTTCCGCCTTGTTGGCGGCAGCAGAAGCCCGAGGTACAGGGACTTTAGCATCCTGAGCGGCAGCTTCCGCCTTCACCACAGAAGCAGCGGCCCTATCAGCAGAAGCCTTGGCTTGCTCCATGTACATCTTGCACTCGTCGTAGTACTTTTGGCAGCAGCCTGCACCTCCCAGCACCAGGGCAAAGACCGCGAGGAGCGCCAACGCGAAACCTTTTTTCATAAACGGCTTCCTCATCGATTACCCCCTTTCGGAGAGAGCATACTCTCCAGTTCTTGCACCCAGGTGCCTACTTCCGCATTTTCTTCATCAGGCAAGCTTCAGCCTTGGCCGCTGCAGCCTCAGCCCGATCAGCTGCGGCTTCAGCCTTATCGGCCGCCGCCTTGGCGTCCGCAGCCGCCATCTCCGCGTTCCGCGCCGCGCTGTCAGCCTTGGAAGCGGAGGCCGCTGCCTGGTCGGCATACATCTTGGCTTCGTCTACGTACTTCTTGCAGACGTCGCAGCAGCCTGCTCCCATGGCCAGAACAAACGCCATGAGAATCGCCAAAGCAAAACCCTTCTTCACCAAAGCTTTCCTCATCATCTATCCCCCCTTTTCAAAGGAATGGTTTAAGGGTTCATAAAGCTGCCCATACTTTAATCGCGGGTAATCAAAATATCAAGCAAAATTACGCGCTCTGGCTAATTTTTTTTGCCCTCGGGGGCAGAATTTATCTTTATCTTGAGACCACGTCCTTCACGAACCCTGGTTTTTTAATGAAAATTAAGTGCTTTTTCCAGAGGATACATCTCCCCCCAATTCCGGCCGGCCCGCAGATCCACCACTAAGGGGGCCTTAAGGGCCACCACCCCCTCCATCACCTGGCGCACTGTTTGGGCCACAGCCGACAATTCCTCCCGGGGGACTTCAAACAAAAGTTCATCGTGAATTTGCAGAAGCATCCGGGTCCGGGAGCCTTCTTTGTCCAGGGCCCCTTCCAGGTCCA
>JAFDHU010000044.1 GCA_019308625.1 Deltaproteobacteria bacterium | reverse complement strand
TTAGTGGGCGATGCCCTGGCCCTGATGGCCGACATGCACGGGCCCTTTGACCTGATTTTCCTGGACATTGACAAGGAAGGCTACCTGCCGGCCCTGCCACACTGCCACCGCCTGCTCCGGCGGGGAGGTCTCCTCATCGCGGACAACACGGGCTTTGCCGGGGCGGAGCCCTTCAACCGGGCGATTTTCGCCGATCCCCGGTGGCGGATGGTGTCCTTGCTGTGCCTCCTGCCCCAGCACTCGCCGGAGAAGGACGGCCTCACCCTGGCTATAAAGGTGGCCTAGATTGCTGAAAAGTTCTTGGGGGAGGGGACCAGGGGTCGCGGACCCCTGCCCCCTCCCCCAAGCCCCCGCCCCCAACCCCTTGAGGGGGTTGGGAGGGGAGTTTGAGGGGAGGACGGGGGCCGGTGGCCCCCGGCCCTCCCCTCAAAGGCCTTGCGTCCTTCTTTCAGCCTCCTTACAGAGCCAGCATAAAGGCCACCAGGTCCTTTTTCTCCTGCTCGTTCAGCTTCAGGCCCTGCACCAGATTGAAGAATTCCACTGTGTCTTCCAGGGTGAGCAGCCGGCCGTCGTGCAGGTAGGGAGGCGAGTCCTTGATGCCCCGCAGGGGGAAGGTCTTGATGGGGCCGTCGGCGGTGGCCATGCGGCCGTTGACCATCTGGGGCTTGAAGAAGCGCTCGGTTTTCAGGTTGTGCATCAGGTTGTCGGTATAATAGGGCGGCTGGTGGCACACGGCGCACTTGGCTTTGCCGAAAAAGAGCTCCTGACCCCGGAGTTCGGCCTCAGTGGCCTTCTTTGGATCCAGCTTGCCGTAGATGTCCAGCTTGGGGGCCGGCGGAAAATCCAGCAAGGCCTGAAATTCTGCCATGAAATGCACCTGACTGCCCCGCTCCAGCACGTTCACGCCTTTTTTGGTGGCGATCACCGGGTCCCCGTCAAAATAGGCCGCCCGCTGTTCAAATTCGGTGAAGTCCTCTATGGTCTTCAGGGCCCGCTGGGAGCCGAAAAGACGCTGAATGTTGACACCCCTTAGGCTCGGGGTGTCAATGCGGTGGCGGAACTCCTGAGGCCGGATGTCGCCCACCAGATGGGTGGCGGCGTTGGTATGCCCGTTCACGTGGCAGTCAAAGCAGGTCACCCCCCGGCTGGGCCGCTCGGAGCGCCGGTCCTCGGTCTGGTTGAACTGCTGCTGGGGGAAGGGGGTGACCAGGAGCCGCAGGCCCTCTAACTGCTTGGGGTTGAGGATGCCGTTGAACAGTTCGTAATAATTCATGATGGTCACCACCTTGCCCTGGGACACGTCCCCCAAGTCGGGCCGGGTGGTGAGAAAAATGGGCGGCGGATACTCCGGCAGGAAGTGGTCCGGCAGGTCATAGTCCAGATCAAAGCGGGTCAGGTCCCGCCCTTCCTGTCGCTTGATTTCTGCAATATGGAATTTGGGGAAGACCATGCCCCCCTCTTGGTGGTTGGGGTGGGGCAAGGGCAGAAACCCGGCGGGCCACAAGCCTTTTTCCTTGATTGCCTCGGGGGTCATGGCGGCCAGCCTCTCCCAGGTCATGCCCTTGGGGAGCCTGACCCGCACGCCTTCCTGGATGGGTTTGCCCCGGGTCATGGTCACGCCCTTGGCCGGGCGATTGCTCAAGTCATAGCGCATCTGCAAAAGCTTCATCTGTCGGGCCATGACCTTGGGCTTCTCCGCCTTCATCCGGGCCATAAGGGTGCCGAAGGGCTCTTTGATGACCACCGGAGCATAGCTGGATACCGGCTCTTTGGCCGGCTGCTTGGCTCCTTGAGTGGTGACAGCCACCAGGGTGAGGCCCAAACCCACCCCGAAGGCCACCAGCAGGATCAATAAAACTTTTACACGCGACAACATACCTTTCTCCCTTGGTTAACAATAGTGGGCCAAAAGCTGGTTTCATGTCCATTGATTTTCAGAGGCTTTCTGTCTTACCCGTGTCTACCTCCTTTCTCCCGGCAGTCCCGGCACAGTCCGTAATACTCCAGCCGAAAGTCCAGGACCTGGAACCCCGTTTTTTCAAGTAAATCTTGCGGTGAGTAAAGTTTACCCTCCGGGAAGTCGATAATCCGGTCACACCCGGTGCACACCAGATTGATGTGCGGGGTCAGGTTGGTTTCCACCCGGTTTTCCTCGCCGAATTCCAGGAGCTTGATCAGGCCCAGACGCAGGAGGGTGCCCAGGGTGTTGTAGACGGTGGCGAGGCTCAGGCTCGGGCGGGTTTTTCCCACCTCCTCCCGAATTCGGCGGGCAGTGGGATGTGTCTCAGTAGCAGCCAAGTACTGGATAATCGCCCGGCGTTGGGGGGTGAGGCGATGCCCTGCGGCGCGGAGGGCCGCCTCCATCTGCTCGGCCGTGAAAGCCAATATGACGTCCTGATTTTTGCTTTAAATTAAATTCATTCTAAATTGTTTGTCAAGTAAAATTGTATTGGGAGCCGCTCCCGGAATATCAGAAAAAAATCGTTCGCCGCGGCGTTAATTTCCCCCCTCAATTCTTTGCCAAGTTGAGCTGCTCATAAGGAGGGAGAACGCAGGGCTGGTGGAGGGGACCGGGGGCTACGACCATTGATAAGGGCAGAGCCTCAGGGTTATTGGTTTTCTTAAAACCGCTTTAACAAAGGATAAAGAGCGTGTGAGATGATTGATCTTCATGTCCATATCCTGCCAGGTCTGGATGACGGCCCGGAAAATTGGGTCACGGCCCTGAAAATGGCCCGACTGGCCGAGGCGGACGGCCTGACCGCCATCGTGGCCACCCCCCACCTGTTTCGCCACCGCCGCGTCTGCCAAGGCGAAATGAACAGCGCGGCGAGCATCAGGGCGGCGGTGCGGGAACTGCGGCAGGTGCTGGCCGAAGCCGGGGTCAAGGTGTCTATCCATCCGGGCTGCGAGGTCCCCCTGTTCCCGGAGCTCCTGGAAATGCTACACCAAGGGGCGCTGCTCACTCTCAATGACGGAGGCCGCTACCTGTGTCTGGAGATGCCGGACACGGTGATTCCTCCCGCAACGGAGGAGGTGGTCTTCCAGCTCGGACTTCAGGGGGTTACCCCTATCCTGGCGCACCCGGAGCGCCATCCGGTCTTCCGGGAGATGCCGGAGAAACTCGTGCGTCTGCTGCATCTGGGCTGTCTGGCCCAGATTACTGCCTCCAGCTTGGTGGGAGGCTTCGGTCGGCAGGTGGCCAAGTTTACGGAGAAGCTAGTCAAAGGGGGCTATGTCCAGTTGGTGGCCTCAGATGCTCACGATGCCCGGGGGCGTCCGCCCCTGCTCTCTCCGGCACTGAAGAAACTGGCCAGGCTGGTGGGCGAGAGCCGGGCCTGGGACATGGTCTCTTCCCTGCCGGAACGGATTATCCGGGGCGAACCCCTCTAGCGCCAGCAGGCTGACAGGCATTGCAAGAGGCCTCCAGGAGGAATCCGGAGGAGTCCGGGTTACTGAATGGCGCGGTATTGCGTGCGCAGTTTTCCCATGAGGTAGTCAAAAGACTTGGTGCGGATGACCCGGGCGAACTGGCGCTTGTAGTTGTCCAGGATGCTGACGCCGTCCACGATGACATCATAGAGAATCCAGTCCGAACCCTGACGGTGCATGAGGTAATCCACCGGGATGGTCTCATTTTTGCGGAGCAGGGTGGTGTCCAGCCGGGCCAGGTGGCCGGTCACCTGTTCCTTGTGGTACTCCACTGTCTCCTGTTTGAGGAAGTTCAGCACCAAACGGGTGTAGGAGTCTTGAAACAGGGCGCTAAAGATTTTTTGAAATTCCCGGCGCTGGGCCGGGCTCAGGCGGCTGAAAGTGGCGCCCAGGGACTCCCGGCTCATCCGGTCGAAGTCAAAATTCTGTTGAATAATCCGCCGGATGGCCTTTTTCCGGGTTTGGACGGAGGCTCCCGGATCGTTCTGGATGCGCATGACTGCATCCAGAATCCCCTTCACATAGGCCGTGGGCGTGGCGGCCAGGACGGGAAGGGCTAACAGCAGAACCAGAGCCCAGGTCCACAGGCCGGTACGGATAGAGGCTTTCATAAAGTTTCCCTCTTGATGATTTGATTGAGCCAGCGCTTCAGTCCATCAAAGTGATTGGCTGCGGGTTGAGGGACGGCGCTTTGACGTTCCAGCAGGCGCAGGAAGGCCGGCAGCACGCTGAGTGCGGCCAACAGGCAGCTCAGGCTGCCCACGGTGGACAGCAGACCCAGACTGAAAGTGCCCCGATGACCGGAAATCATCATGCTTCCAAAGCCGAAGGCCGTGGTCAGCGAGGCCAAGGCAATGCCCTTGGCGGTGCTGGCCGGCAGGGTAATGGCCCGGGCCGACTCCTCCAACTGCCAGCGCACCAGGATAATTATACCATATTCAATCCCCTCCCCCAGGATTAATGGGAGGAAGAGCACGTTGGCCTGGTTGAAAGAGAGGCCGAAAATCCACATCAGGATGACCGTCAGGGCGGTGCCCACCCACAAGGGCATCAGGGCCAGGAAGGTCAGCTTCAGGGAGCGCAGGAGCAGCCACAGCAGCGCCACGATGGCCAGCAGGGCCATCCCCGCGGCCCACAGGCAGGCATTCTTGAAGGCAAAATTAAAATGATACAGCAAAACCGGGTCGCCTACCACGTTGGGGTCAACACTGCGTAAATCATTAACAAACCGGCCCAGGGGCTCGGTTTCCCAGATGTCAATGGACGGAAACACTCGGATAAGATATCTCCCCCTGGGGCTAATAAAGCGCTCCCGCACCTGCGCCGGCAGGTCCTGGATACCGGGCACAGAGGTGGTCTCGGCGTTGACCTTCAGAAGATCCCACTTGTCCCTCAGGTCATCAAAGAACCGGGTTTCAAAGGAGGCGATACGGGCAGCCAGTCCGGGGTCGGAGGCGGACCGCAGACGGGCCAGAACCTGAGAAAGCAGCAAGTTCGCCTCATCCAACTGTGCCTGGGTGACCTTGCTTTCCGGCCTCCAGTCGCTCTCTCCGGCCTCCGAGAGTTTGACATGGATGCGGCCCAAGATGTTAGCCAGCTCCTTGGGGTCGGTGGGGGCTGCCGGCTGATCGGCGAATTTGATGCTGGCCACCACGGGCTTCAGCTCTCGGATAAGGCGCCGCTTGGCCGGAATTTCTTCAGGAAGAAAAGACAGGATGGATTCGCAGTGAGACACCGTGGGCAATTGCTTCAGGGCTTTCACCTTGGCCGGGAGCTCCTTCAGGTTCACGGCTACCATGGTGCCGTAGGAGCTGGAATACCGCGCCCCTTCCAGGATTTTGAGTTCCCACACCACCGACTCGGTTTTCTGGTTCTGGAGATGCAGGGGGTTGAGGTCAAAGGGCACGTACCATAGGGCTAGACCCCCCAAAGCAGTGACCACCACTCCCAGGGCCACGATGCGCCCGGGATGCCGCCAGCTCAAAGAAAGAAAAGGACGGGGCTGGGTCGGGGCCGGCTCGCCTTCCTCTTCCAGGCTGGGCCGACACTTTTCGGTAACCAGGGCCAAGGCCGGCAACAGAATCAGGGAGCCGAATATCATGGTGGCGATGCCCATGGTGACAATCAGGCCCAGCTCTGCCAACCCCTTGAAGCCGGTAAAAATCAAAGGGAGAATAGAGAAGATGGCGGCCAGCGCGGCATACAGATTGCCCGGGGTGGCCCCCACCATGGTGCGGCTAAACACGGCTTCCGTGCACTGGGTCCGGCCTCCCAGCTCCTCCTCCAGGCGGGAGTACCAGTGGATGCCGAAGTCTACGGTAATGCCCAGCATCAAGGGCGCGAAGACGATGGACAGGATATTGAGTTGCCCCACCACCAGAGTGGCCAGTCCCAAGGTCCAGCACAGACCCAGGAGCAATACCAACCCCTGCACCAGAGGGCGTTTGATGCTCCAGAAAAAGATGATCATGATGAGAGTCTGGGCGAACAGCGACAGCCAGGAGGCCAGATTGATGTCAGCCATGGCCCCGGACAGTTCGTCCGCGGAAAGGGCGGCAGGGCCGGTGACCCCCACCTTGATGTCCGGGAACCGTTTCTTGACCCGGTGCACCAGTTTCCGCAGCAATTGCAGGTTGTTGAATATGTTGCTGAAACCGTCCTTCTGGGAAGTGACCAGAAACAGGAGATACTTTTTGTTCTCGGTAAAGAAGTAGCCTTCCTGGCTGAAATCACCGAAATCCCCAGGCAGAATGCTGGTTAAGGGAGACACGTAGCCAGGCTCACCGGCCAGGCGGCGGTTGAGCTGCCTTAGAACGCCGTTCAGCAGGGACAGGTCCGGGATGGGCTCTTTGTCCTCCTCTTCCTTCAAGAAAGAGGTGAAGAGCTCGCCGATCATGGCCCGGGTGATTTCCTGATTCACCACCTGAAAAAACCGGGTGAGGCTGGGGTCTTTGGCGATGGCCCCAATGGTGCGGCGGTTTTCCAGCAGCTTGGCCTTGAGCCGGATAAGGTCTTCTTGATTCAGGTAAAGGAGGGCCCACTTTTTGAAAGGCTCCGGATTTACCCGATAAAATATCTCCGGAAAATGCTGGGGATGCTGGCGCACTTCGGCGGCTAGGGCCTCGGCAAAGGCAATAGCTCGCTCCGGTTGCTCCTTCTCCACCACCACCACGAAGTCGTCTCGCTCGCCGAACTCCTTCTCCAGTTCCCGGCTCAGACGGATAAGCTGCTGGTCGCTGGCCACCAGGTCGCTGCGGCTGGTGGAGAACTCCAAATATTTGAAGGAATAATAAACCGACAGCACCGCGCTCAGCACGCCGAAAATGATGAGCGGCCAGGCAGCCCGCCTCATAAGGCGGTAAAGCAGGGCGTGATCAGAGCGGAGTTTGCGAAGGTTCAAGCCGCGGCTTCCTGATCCGTGAATTTAACCAGGGGTGGAAAATACGAATTCCCGGCGCGGCGTCCCGAACTAAGCGAGCGATTACCCCCAAGTCTGCTCTTCTTGCTGGGACAGGCGGCGTGGTTCCCCCTTAATTTAAACATATAATCTTATTAAATAAACACCCCGGGTCAAGGAAAAACGGCGCCAAAGGCCAGTTGCCGGCCTTCTTTCGTGATTTCCGCGCTTCTCGTGTCCTTACTCCCACCCAGTGCAATACCTTTAAAACGGCGAAGCCGGAAGAGCCGGCGCCTGAGTGCTGCGGCAAAAAAATGAACGAAATGGACTAATCCGGGAAGGTCGGGGGTTGATTCGGCATTTGACCCTTTCGGTTTTTCCCCTGCAACCAGCATGGCTCTCTCAGCGGGTCATGCTTTTTTCTGCTTCACAGACAAGGCTCTCGCGCCTAAATTTTTCTTTTGCTTTTTCCGAGCCTGGGCGCTATTCTTTCAAAAAAATAGCGTCAGCTTGACATGCCCAGAAAAAAAAGAGGTGACCACGGTCGGGGAACGGCCTTGGCTGCCAGTCCGGCTAGTAAGGGGGTGGCCATCAAGGGACGCCTGTGGCTGGAGAAGGATGGCGAAACCTTCCTCAGCTGGGGCCGAGTGGTGCTGTTGGAACGCATCCGGGACTTGGGCTCCATCGCCGCCGCGGCCCGCTCCATGAACATGGCCTACAGCCACGCCTGGGGTCTGGTGGCCAGCATGAACCGCCTGGCCGGAGAGGAACTGGTGGGCCGGGCCTTCGGAGGCCGACAGGGCGGCCAGGCCTGGCTTACCCCCGCGGGGGAAAGGGCCGTGGCCCGGTTTTGGGAACTGGTGCAGGCCTTCGGGGACTGGCTGAAGACCCAGGAGGTCTAAAAAATTTTAGCCCTGGCTATATCGCGCAGGAAATAGCGGGAGGAACGTGAAAAAGCTTGTAGCGGCAGTGGTTGCAGCCGCAGCTCTGCTGGTGGCCGCAGGGGTTGCCGCTGAAGTCCGCCTCCGCCTAGCTTCCACCACCAGCACCCAGAATTCCGGGCTGTTTGACCATTTGCTGCCGCTGTTCGAGAAAAAGACAGGCATCAGGGTGGATGTGGTGGCCGTGGGCACTGGGGCCGCCCTGGAAATCGGCAGGCGGGGCGACGCCGACCTAGTCCTGGTGCATGCCAGAGACCTGGAGCTCCAGGCCGTCAGGGAAGGCTGGTTCGTGAACCGCCACGACCTCATGTACAACGACTAAAATCGCCACCAAAGGGGCGCTTTTTGTCTCCCGGGGGGACAACTCCGGTACCCACATCAGGGAGCTGTCCCTCTGGAAGCAGGCCGGCATCAGCCCGCAGGGCCGGCCTTGGTACCTGGAGGTAGGGCAGGGTATGGCCAAAACCCAGCGCATTGCCGCGGAAAAACAGGCCTACACCCTGTCCGACCGGGGCACCTGGCTGGCCTTGCGGGACCAGGAGAAGCTGGAGCTGACCGTGCTGGTGGAGGGCGACCCCCTGCTATTCAACCAGTACGGAGTGATGGCGGTCAATCCCGCCAAACACCCGCACGTCCATTACCAGGAGGCCATGACCTTCATCAACTGGCTGATTTCGCCGGAGGGGCAGAAGGCCATCGGGGCCTTTCGGGGGCCGCGGGGCCACCAGCTGTTTGTGCCCAATGCCAGATGACGTGTGGAAGCCCCGGTGCCAGCCGCGGCCTGGGGAAGTCCGGGCCCTCCCATCCGGCGAGGTTTAAAAGGGCCGCCTCCCCGGGGCCTTTCGGGCCGGATGGCGGCCGATTGATTAAGTGCCTTCCGCCATGGACGTTATTGCCCAGGGATTTCGGCAGGCCTTCCTGCTGATGGCCTCTCTGGACCCCGAATTGTACGGGATAATTCTTCTGTCCCTAAAGGTTTCGGGGCTGGCCTTGGCCATCGCCACCGTCCTGGGCCTGCCTCTGGGGGCCCTGCTGGCCCTCAGGCGGCTGCCGCTACGCAGCCTGATCATCAGCGTCATGAACACCTTTATGGGGCTGCCGCCGGTGGTGGTGGGGCTGTTCCTCTATATTTTGCTGTCCCGCAGCGGGCCCCTGGGGTTTCTGGGACTGCTTTACACCCCGGCGGCCATGGTGACG
Source organism: Deltaproteobacteria bacterium (assembly GCA_019308625.1). GTDB lineage: Bacteria > Desulfobacterota > Desulfobaccia > Desulfobaccales > 0-14-0-80-60-11 > DTHB01. Next base: position 614 of record JAFDHU010000044.1, on the reverse strand, counting down.
GCTCAGGCCATTCTGGCCTTTCCCATTGTGTTTTCCTTGTCCCTGGCCGCCATTGTGGGGGTGGACCCCGCCATCCGGCTGGCGGCCCGGGCTCTGGGGGCCACGCCGTGGCAGGAGACCCTGACCCTGATCAGCGAGGCCCGCTACGGCATCGTGGCCGCAGTGATCGCCGCGTTCGGCCGGGTCTCCGCCGAGGTGGGGGCAGTGCTCATGGTGGGCGGCAACATCGCCCACTACACCCGGGTCATGACCACCACCATCGCCATGGAAACGGACAAGGGGGAATTTGCCTTGGCCACCGCCCTGGGCATAATTCTTTTGGCCATTTCCCTGGGGGTGAATGTGCTGCTCCGCCAGGTGCAGCGGCGGGGGGGCGTGGAGGCCAGATTCAGCGCATGGGACTGACCCTGAAATTATCCCGCCTGAGCAAGTCCTATGACGGCCGGCCGGTGCTGGTGGACTGCTCCTACTGCTTTGACAGTGGCGGCCTCTACATCCTCATGGGTCCCAACGGCAGCGGCAAGTCCACCCTGCTACGCCTGGCCGCGCTGCTGGAAAGGCCGGACGGGGGTGAGGTGAGCTATTTTGAGGGAGAGCAGTCCCTTCCCCCGGAC
>JAFDHU010000043.1:11218-11602 GCA_019308625.1 Deltaproteobacteria bacterium | reverse complement strand
GACCGTTTCATTCTGCATGTCCGCATCAATAATCAACTAGAAGAAGGGGATTGATGACCTCCAAAAGGTTCAGGAGGTCTAAATCCAGCCGGCGCTCCGAAAGGGGCGCCGGCCCTGATTTTTCAGAGAAGGGCGCGGCAGAGCAGAACGGCCATCCCCGCGGCCAAGGCCAAGCCATAGGGAAAGCCGGGGACGGACGCAGGTTTGTCAGGGTTGGGAGATTGCGCCCGGAGCCCGGGCCCGGACCCATGGGGCCGGAGGAGAACCCAACTCAGCACCAGGTTTTTCAGGTAAACCCACAGGCTTTTTTTGAACAAACTGAACAAAATTAACAAGACCCCGCCGGAGAGGCCCATGTAGATAAACAGATACAGGGTGGTGAGG
>JAFDHU010000043.1:0-11196 GCA_019308625.1 Deltaproteobacteria bacterium | reverse complement strand
AACAGATACAGGGTGGTGAGGGGTCCCAGCCAGGTCCCCAGGGCCGCCAGGGCCTTGACGTCGCCGGCTCCCAGGCCGGCCTTCCAGTAAAAGGGCAGAAGCAGCCCCAGGCCCAAAGCCAGCCCCAGAAAGCCCTGAGCCAAGCCGGACAGGCCGTGGGCGGCCGCCTGGAAGACCAGCCCAGCCAGCGCCCCGCCCAAGGTGAGAAAATTGGGGATGCGGCGGGTGCAGAAATCCCAGCCGGCCATCACCAGGGCCAGAGCCAGGGGGAGGACCAGGTGCAGGTGAGCCGGCAGCCACTGCCAAAACCAAGGGGTCGGAGATGCCAAGGGAAGAACTCCTTTACTCGGGTAGAATTGTTGGAGTCAGTTCAAGCTTCGCTGTGTGGGTGGAGCGTTTTGTAAAAAGGACACAGCCACGATCTTCATAAATCTTCACCCATTCCGGGTCTTTTTCCAGCAGGCGGGCAATTTTGGTTTGAGGGCGCACCAGAATCAGGTCTGGCGGGTAGCTCTCTAGAAAGCTGCGCCATTGAGGCCCGGCATAGTAAAACTGCCAGTACTTTTGTTCCACTTCTTCCGGATAAACGGTTTCATAGCGGCCATCAAAGGCAACACGACAGCGCGGATAAAGATTCCAAATAAGATACTCTCCCCAGCCAAACTCGCTCAAAAGGTTTCCCTTGAGGTCATGGCGTCGAATAAAGTCCACTGCCTTTTCCGGGAAGTGGCGGCAGAAAGGAAATCCGGCTACTGGCTCGGAGGGAAATTTTATGGAAAATGGTTCCGCCTTGATAAAACGGTAACTCAAAAGTGTGGTCAGAATCAGGAAGGTGGCGAGTACTGCCCGCCTTACATATATTTTCCCACCCAACTTGTTCAGCCACGGCCAGGATTCAAGATATTCCAGGGTACCGGCCAAAGTGTCCGGCAGGTAGGCCCCTATCACCAGTAAAGCAAAAATCAGATGCCTCATGTGTTTGACGGCCATCAGGATGAGGACCAACAAAACCAGGACCGAGGTCGTCTCCAGCCGCCGGGAACGATACATACCGTAAAAGCAAAGGAAAGGAAGCAGGCCGAGGCAAGTAATCATCGGGATATCAGGACTTCTCCAGATGAACTGCACCAAAGAAGTCCACTCAGTAATGAAGGGGCGCGGTTTCAATACCGCAACCGCCAAGTATCCCCAGTACTGTGTCCCATATGGATTGACCAGAGTTGCCAGTAGGGAGGCCCAGAAAATGATGAAGAAAGGCAGAAATCTGCGCCGGCCGAAAAATTCTCCCACCCCGTAAAGGACTATCAGGCCCAAACCGGCCAGGAAACCGCCGTGCAGGTTGCACCAGACCAGTTGGATGGCCGGAAGAGGTAATAAGGCCCGCCAAGGCTCCCCCCTTCTGGCTTTTTCCAGCAGGTAGAAAGAGAGGGCGAACAGGAAAAAGGAAAAAACCTGGGCCCGCATCGGATAGTAATAAACCGTGAGCCCGGGAGAGATAATGACCAGGGCGAGGGCGGCAGGCAGGGGACTGGCTCCTCGCAGTCGGGCTGTTTGATATACCAACCCCAGGGTGGCAAGCCCCAGGCTATATTTGAGAATCTGCAGCCCGACCGCGCCTCCGGCGCAAAAGGTCGGGTAAAGAACCACTCCTGTAAGCCATTCGTGGTAAATCCAGGGGTTCAGGGTGGGAGTATAGGAGAACACATCGGTGTAGGGGAAATTTGGGCAGTTCCAGAACAGATGACCGAAGGCGAGATAGCCCCACAGGTCCAGGTCAGCCAGATTGACGGAAAGGGAATTCAACAGGAAAAGCACCACAGCCGCAAAGACTCCGGCTTCCAGCCAAGGCGGTTTCCCGTTGGATGGGAGGGCTCTCATAATATCTAAAACCCCCTGGAACGGACCGAGGCTAAAGCCGGATCCCGCGATGCCGATCCGGACGGAGCTCTTTCCTGCTCACAAGGCTGCGGGGTTGGCGGCTTTTTCCCAAAAAGTACGCAACCTTCATCTTCATATATCTCCCGCCACCCCGGGTCCTCTCGGATCAAGCCAGTGATCTTGGCCTGAGGGCGCAGCAGAATCAGATCCGGCGGATAGTTTTCCAGAAACTGCCGCCATTGTGTTCCGGCGGTTTGGAATTCTGTATACCTTTTTTCCACCTCATGGGGATAAACCGTTTCATAGCGTCCGTCAAAGCCGACGCGGCATTGAGGATAGAGGTGCCACATCAGGTATTCGCCCCAATCAAAGATGCTGAGCAGATTCCCGGAAAGCCCCTTTTCTTTGATGAACTTCACCGCTCCCACCGGATAGGGAAAAGGCAGGCGGGACGCGGCGGAAGCGGGAACATTCAGACGGAAGGGCTGCCGCTTGGCGAATCCGGTGGCGAACAGCAGACTGAGCGCGGTCAAAGCCACTAGGGCGGCCAACTTCACAGGCACACGACCTCCGAAGTTCTGAAGGCGCTGGCTGGACCGTAGGTAGTTTACCTGCACATTAAAACATACAGGTATATAAGCGCCCCACGCCAGAAAGAAAAAGGTCAGGTGCCGCCCGTGGCGTAGTCCCATCGCCAGGGTGACGGCCAGCACCAGGCTGGAGGTGATTTCCCGCCAGCGGCAGCGCCACATGGCAAACAATCCCAAGCCCACCAGCAGGACCAGAAAGAAGATAACTATCCCGAAGGTCTGTGGGTCTTTCTGGTAGTGGAAGAATATTGACTGCCACTCATCTATGAAGGGCCGGGGCATGGATACCGCCCGGACTATGTAGCGCCAGTACTCCAGCCCATAGGGGTTGATAAGGGTGGCCAGCCCGGACAGCAGGAGGTAGGGCCAGAAGGGTCGCCGGGCCAGAAACTCCCCGGCGGCATAAAGACCGATGAGCCCCAAACCCGCCACAAACCCCCCGTGCAGGTTACACCAGGGAATGAGGATGAGCGGCATCAGCCACAGGCCGCGCCAGCGGTTTCGGAGTCGGGCCTGCTCCAGCACATACAGGAAAAGGGCGAAGAAGAAATAGGTAAACACTTGGGCCCGTACCGGGGCATAAGAAGCCTTGATACCCCCGGCCACCACCGCGGTCAGGAGTCCGGCCACCACCGGATGGGCCCCCCGTCGAACCGCGGTAAGATAGACCAGAAATAAGGTACCCAGAGCCAAGGCATATTTCAGGGTCTGGAGGGACGCCGGCCCCAAATGCAGGAAAAGAGGATAATACAACACTCCGGTGAGCCACTCGTGATAAACCCATAAATTACGGGTAGGAACGTAGGCGAACACGTCCTGATAAGGGAATCCTTGTTCCTGCCAGAACAGGCGCCCGAAGGACAAGTAACCCCACAGGTCCAGATCGGCGCAGTTGGAGGTCAGGTTAAAAAGACAATAAAAAAGGATAAACCCCAAAAAACTCATTCGTAACAGGCGGTTTATCATTTCGGGGAATCCTTTCTTCCTAATATCGTGCGGTCCCAGGAAGCTACAATGTCAGCCAACCTGCTCCTTGATTTTTTCTTCAACAAGGGAAGCTTACATAAGGGTTAGCAAAAAGCTTACCAGAACTACCCCTCCTACGCGGCCACATGCTTCCAAGCCTTTTCTCAAGGAAGAAGAACATTGCCTCCCTGGGATTTCCCACAGATACGGCGGGCGCAATGGATGGCACAGGAACCCGTAGAATCCTCCAGGTTTGCCGGACACTTTGACCCAGCCGCCTCAAGCCACCAGCTTGCCTGGAAGACCGGTATGTTCAGGAAAATTTAACCAGATCGAGTCATTCATCTTTTTGGGGAGCGCAGCGGAAACGCGTTCAGGCCGGTGACCAAAAAATTATCCAGAAATAATGGCAGCTTGCATTTTGTTAATCCTTTGCATCATTTTTTACGGGAAAATGTTCAAAATTGCGAACATAAAAAAAGGGGGGTGAAGGTGATATTCGGATAATCTCAGCAATTTTAATAAGATATGCAATTGGCATAGACTCTGCACTCCAACCCGGACAAAAGAGATGGTTCGCATGCTTGACAAACCACGGAGGAGACTCCATTTTTGTTCTTAAGTAGTTTTTCGGAGAATACGAATCTTTTGAAAAATATTCTAAAAAACTTAAACCTCGGCGGGGAGGCATAGCATGACAAGAATCAAACCATTTTGGCGGGAGGACTCGGGTTCCATTCTGGCCACCGAATATATGATTTTCCTGGCTGCCATCGTCATCCTCCTGGCCGCCGGCATCTGGGCCCTGCAGGGCGGTCTGTCGGACCTGTTCGCCGCCTACAGCCAGTACTTTCAGCCGCCGCAATGATCCGGACAGGAGATGACGTCAGGTTCAAGTAAAACCAACCAGACAATCATGGGGCCCTGTCCTTGTCTGGACAGTTGTCAAAAGGGGAGGTGGTGACTGGTAATTAAATTATTAATGTTTCCTGGTTTCCTGAAAAAAACTTTTAAAAAACTTTAACCCTAGGCAATAAAAAAACCTAAACATAAAAAGGAGGGTTTGATACAATGAAGCGCATCAAACAGTTTTTGCTGGATGAGTCGGCCACTGCCGAGCTCACCTCCACGGTTATCATGATCGCCGCGGTGGGCATCCTGTTGGCCGCAGCCTTGGCCGTCTGGTACGGGCACGTAAACTCTTTCTTTGAGACTGCTGGGCAGGGCGCGCAGGGCGCCGCCAGCAGCATGAACTGGTTTAATACTGGTAGCTAAGGTACAGGCAACCTTCAAACTTGATCACGGCGGGGGTCCCGCCTGAGACGGGATCCTCCGCCGCAGTACGTCGGCCGCCAGCAGGATTAAGCAGCGACGGCCAAAACTTTAATGAGCAACGGAGCCCATATGGTTTCCCAACTAAAGGCCAGAGGGCGGCGGCAAGCCCGGGAACGGGGCGTGGTGACGGTAGAATTCGCTCTCCTGCTTCCCCTGATTGTGCTGATCCTGGTGGGGCTGGTGGAAGCCGGCCACCTGTGGCACTTGCAGCACACCATCACCAACGCCAGCCGGGAGGGGGCCCGGGCCGCCATTGTTTTTCGCAAAGATTACAGCCCCAACGACGTGAAAGTCCGGGCCCAAAACGCAGTGAATAATTATCTTTCCAACTTTTTGCCAGCAGGGAAGTGGCAGGTGTCCTTTCCTACCGAACCTCCGGCGACATACCAAGCTGGCGCGAATATCACTGTGAGGGTCACCGCCACCCACGGGCTGCTGATCTTGGATGCGCTTATCCCGGCCTTTCAGAATATTTCCATTGAGGCCGAAACCACCATGAGACTGGAGTGAGGTGTCATAATGAAATTACCTCCGGGCATCAAGTATTTTATTCTGGCGGGCATTGTGGGCCTGGTGGCCACCTTTCTGATTCACCGCTACATCACCAGCCGGACCGCGGTGGTGAAAAAGCCCACCGCTCAGGTGGTGGTGGCGGACCTGGATATCTCCCCGGGTACGGCCCTGGCCGCCCGCATGCTCCGGACCGCCAGGTGGCCCAGGGACATTGTGCCGCCCAAGGCCGTGCGCAGCATCAAGCAGGTAGAGGGCCGGGTGGCGCAGGTGCCCATTTCCCGGGGCGAACCCATTCTGCTCACCAAACTGGCCCCGGAGGGCACCGCGGCGGGACTGGGGGGCCTTTTGGACCCCAACAAGCTGGCGGTTACCGTGCGGGTGGATGACGTCTCCGGAGTGGCCGGGTTCATCAACCCCGGCGACCGGGTGGACCTGCTGGTGGACATGCCGGCACCCGACAGCAAAGGCGAGCACTTCTCCAAGATTATCCTGCAGAACCTGAAGGTGCTCAGCAAAGGCCAGATCTGGGAGCAAACCGGCGAGAAAAAGCCTCAGGTGGTGAACACCGTCACCCTGGAGGTGACCCCGGAAGAGGCGGAAATTATCAACCTGGCCACCAACCAGGGGAAGATCCGCTTGGCCCTGCGGAACCAGCTCAACCAGGGCACCTTCTACACCAAAGGGGTGTTGACCTCCCAGTTGGCCTATAGGCGGCCGGCTCCGGCTGAAACACCATCGGAGAACCGCCCGGATACCAGCATTGAGGTCATCAAGGGCATGCAGCGTACTGCTGCGGCCCTATAAATATGATTACTATTCCAGCCATTCCTCCGGGGCCTCCGGGCCTGGGGGGAAGTGTGGTTTTTATGTCGCCCCGAGGGGCGACCTATGGCATTTTTGAATTAGAGGACATTTTGTTCTATGGCTGCTGAGCGTCTGCGGGTCTCCATTCTCTACGGCGCCGGGGAGGAAGACACCCGGTTGCGGGAAGTTCTGGAAGAACTGCCCAATCTCCGGTTTATCAAGCAGGCCCTGGATCATCAAACTTTCCTGGAACAGCATGAGAATCTCTCCCCGGACCTGGTGGTGGTGGATCTTGACGGCCTGAACCACATCCCCCCCTGGCTGGAGCAGATAAGGAGCCGACTGCCCAAATCCCACTTGGCGGTGTGCTCCCAGAGCCGGGATCCGGACTTTCTCATCCGGGTCATGAACTTGAAGGTGGATGCCTTTATCCAGCTCCCGCCGCAGGTGGAGGAAGTGCAGGCCATGGTGGAGCGCCTGCGTCAGACCATTGCCCAAGAAAGGGAAGCGGACGGCTTCCGCAGCCAACTGCTGGCGGTAACCGGAACCAAAGGCGGGGTGGGGGTCACCGCGGTGTCCACCAACTTGGCGGTAGCCTTGTCAGAACGGTATCGCAACCAGGTAATCTTGGTGGACCTGGCCCGCCCTTTTCCTCAAGCCGGACAGTTCCTGGACCTGAAAGGTACTCACACCATTGTGGACCTTATTCAGGGAGTGGACAGCCTGGACGCCCTGTTCATCCAGAAGACGGTCCAAAGACACAAGTCCTCTTTGGATGTCCTTCTGGGGAGTTATGAGGATTCAGTAGGTACCGGCTATCTGGCCGATCCTCAGACCCTGCGTAAAATCTTCGGCGCCTTGCGGGAATCCTATCAATGGATTGTCATTGACTTGGGCTCCTGGATAGACCTGCTGTATGCCACGGTTTTGGAGGAGGCGGACCAGATTCTGCTGATCACCGAACTTACCGTGCCCGACCTGCAGAATCTGAAAAGGCTCAAGGCCATGTTCTTCAATTGGGATGTGGATTTCCATACGGTCAAGGTGGTTGTCAACCGCTATGCCAAGGACTTTGCCTTGAGCTTGAAGGATGTGGAAAACATCTTTCTGCAGCCGGTTTTTGCTACCCTGCCCAGCGACTACAATGCCTTGATCGAAGCCATCAATCAGGGCTTGTCCCTGGATGCGGTGGCGCCACGCTCCAAACTCTGGCGGGGCCTGCAAAATTTGGCCAGGGAACTGATAAGCAGACATGAGGGGGAGCAACCCAAAGGCTTTTTTCGCCGGCTTTTGAGCTAAAAAAGGAGTACCTAGGAAAATGGCATGGCTACCTGACAGAAAAGCGGAACGGAAGACTTCTGAAGCGTTCCAGCAGCGGCCTATCTCCCGCGAGGAGCGGGAAAAGATCCTGCACGACATCAAAAGAAGGCTTCATCGCACCTTGGTGGAGCGTCTGGACTTGGCCCAATTGGAGCAAATGGAAGAAACCCTGGTGGCCGCGGAAATACGCCGGGCTTTGACCCAATTGCTGGCCGACGATCCCTTTCCCCTCAACGCCGAGGAACGGGCCCGCATTGCCGAAGAACTGGAATTTGAGATTCTAGGTCTGGGACCACTGGAGCCTTTGGTCAGGGACAACACCATCTCCGATATTTTGGTGAACCGCTACGACGAAGTCTACATTGAGCGTTTCGGCATGCTGCATCTGACCGATGTGCGTTTCCGCGACAATGCCCATCTGATGAAGATTATTCATAAAATCGTCAGCAACATCGGCCGCCGCATTGACGAGTCCTCGCCTATGGTGGATGCCCGTCTGCCGGACGGGTCCCGGGTGAACGCCATTATCCCGCCCTTGGCCCTGGATGGTCCCATTCTGTCTATCCGGCGTTTTATGGTGATGCGTCCCACCATAGAGGAGATCCTGGCCCGCGGCACCCTGATTCCGGAGATGGCGGAAGTGATGCGAGCGGCGGTCAAGGCCAAGCTCAATATCCTGATTTCCGGCGGCACCGGCTCCGGGAAAACCACCCTGCTTAATATCCTCTCCACTTACCTGGATCCGGAGGAGCGCATCGTCACCGTGGAAGACTCAGCGGAGTTGCAGCTCCAGAAAAGGAATGTCTGCCGGCTGGAGACCCGCCCCCCCAACATCGAAGGCAAAGGCGAAATCACCCAGCGAGATCTGGTGCGCAATGCGTTGCGCATGCGTCCCGATCGCATCATTGTGGGCGAGGTCCGGGGACCGGAGGTCATGGACATGTTTCAGGCCATGAACACCGGCCATGAGGGCTCCATGACCACCATCCACGCTAACAGCCCTCGGGACGCCTTATTGCGTCTGGAAACCATGGTGAATCTGGCGGGCTATCAAATCCCCCAGAAGGCCCTGCGGCATCTCATCAGCTCCTCCCTGGACGTGATCATCCACTTGGCCCGACACAGCGACGGCGTTCGCCGGGTGGTGTCCATCTCCGAAATCACCGGCATGGAGGGGGAGGTCATCAGCCTGCAGGATATTTTTGTCTTTGACCGTCACGGCGTAGCCGATGACGGCAAAATCCTGGGTCAGTTTGTGGCCACCGGCGTGAGACCCAGATTCGCCGACCGCTGTGCAATTTACGGGGTTCCCATTCCCGACTCCTATTTCACCCCGCCGGCTTCCGGCAGGTTAAGAAGGTCCAGGGCCTTTCCCTTGGAAGCGAGAAGGTAGGCTATGTTTGGAGTCACGCCCCGGGATTTATGGTATGCGCTGGGCATCTCCCTAGTGCTGGTAGGAGTAATCCTGCTGTGCATGGCCATCTATCATTTCGTCATCCGGCCCATACAAATGCGGGGCAAAATCACCAAACGCTTGAGCGAAGAAAGTCTGGAACATCTGGTCAAGCTCCAGATCCTTAAGGATCGCGCCGACAAACCCGGCCTGCGGGATCGCTTCTTCCAGTTTCTTCTGGGTCCCCAGCGTTTTGCCAAATTGCAGCGGGACTTGCTGCAGGCGGACATTTACTATTCGCCCTCGAGATTCCTGACTCTGGCGGCTATCCTGCTGGTTGTGGGATTCCTGGCGGTGGATTGGCTCACCCGTAGCATGTTGCTAGGCCTGCTGGCCGGCTTGGGATTGGCGGCAGTGCCCTTTACTTATGCCAGATGGAAAAAGCACAAAAAGACCCTGGCCTTTGAAGCTCAGATGCCGGATGCCATGGAACTGCTGGCCCGGTCCCTGCGGGCCGGCCATACCCTGCCCTCGGCCATTGAGCTGCTGGGCGATGAACTGGACGACCCCATAGCCACCGAGATGCGGATTACTTTTGAAGAACAGCGCTTCGGCATCAGCATGTCTGATGCCATGGTCCACATGCTGGAGCGGGTAGACAGCCAGGACCTGCGCTACTTTGTGTCGGCCATGTTGATCCAGCAGGACACCGGCGGCAACCTGGCTGAGCTGATGGAAAAGATCGCCCATGTCATTCGGGGGCGGTTGAACTTCAAAGTCAAGGTTCGGGCCCTCACCGCCATGGCCCGGATGTCGGCTGCCATTATGACCGTTGTGCCGATTCTAGCCTTTCTCGGCTTGATGCTGGTGGCCAGCCAGTACGAAAAGGCCCTGCTGACCACCCCTCTGGGCCGCAAGATGCTGGTGGCGGGGCTTATATTGTTGATCCTCGGCTATTTGTCCTTGAGAAGACTGGTCAAGGGCGTAGAGGCGGGTTAGTCTAACTTTTCGGAGAGCCGTTATGGTTTGGATAATCTGGGGGACCGTATTTGTCGCGGTATTCCTGGCGACCTTCTCCCTCATGGCCTTGTGGGGCAGAAGGCAGCGGGTGCGGGACCGGGTGGACAATCCCGGCAAGGGCGCCGCCGCGGCCACCATACTGCGTCCCACCGAGGCTACCCACCCCTGGAAGGTCCGGTTTATGGACTGGTTCGCCAAGTCGGGCCAGTATGCCATGCGGGACATGAAAAAGGTCTCCAGTCTGCGCCGGTCCCTTATTATTGCCGGGTTCCGCCACCCCAAGGCCCCGGCGGTTTATTTCGGCCTGAAGCTGATCTGCGCCCTGCTTCTGCCCGTGCCGGCGCTGTTATGGATCCTCATCAAGGGAAATTTAAGCCCCCTGTATCTGGCCATGACTTTTTCCCTCACTTTGATCGGCTTCGCCCTGCCCACCAAGGTGCTGGATTTTCGCATCAGCCGGCGCCAGGAACGCCTGGACCGGGCCCTGCCGGACATTGTGGACCTGTTTGTCATCTGTATGGAGGCGGGGCTTTCCCTGAATGCCACCATCAACCGGGTGGCCGAGGAAGTCCGGGACTCCTACAAGGACTTTTCGGATGAGTTGCTCATCACCGCAGCGGAGGTGCGCACCGGTATCCCGTGGGATGAGGCCTTTGACAACCTGGCCCGGCGCACCGAGGTCCAGAGCGTCAAATCCATGGTGGCCTTAATCATTCAGTCGGACCGGCTGGGGGCCAGCATCGCCACGGCCCTGCGCAACCACAGCGATTTTGTCCGGACCCAGCGCATCTTAAGGGCCGAGGAAAAGGCCGCCAAGCTCCCGGTGAAAATGATCTTTCCCTTGATATTCTGCATCTTCCCGGCCATCATCATCGTGGTGGTCGGCCCCGGTATCATCCACATCATGCAAAAATTCCTGGGCTTCTACCTCAAAGGCAAAATGGCCCCGGGAGTGGGACGATGGAAATAAAGGAGGCGTCATGCAGAAGATAGTGCGTTTCATCAAGAATTCCCAGGGTTCAATGATCGCCTTGACGGTCTTTTTGATCTTCATCGCCGTGGCCCTTCTGGCCGTTGTCATTGATCGCCGTGGCCCTTCTGGCCGTTGTCATTGATGTGGGGCACCTCCATGCGGTGAAAAATGAGCTGGCCAACGCTGCCGATGCCGCCGCCCTGGCCGGAGCCCGGGCCCTTTTCCCCAAAGACAATTACCCGTTAATCCCGGTCGTCAACCCCCCTTATTGTTATATTCAAGGGGGGGCGGTTGACACGGCCATCAAAACAGCCAAGCTCAACTTCACTGATGCCAGCAAAACCATCACCGTGGTGGAGGACGATGTGGAACTGGGATGGTGGGACTGGGATAACAACACCTTC
>JAFDHU010000366.1 GCA_019308625.1 Deltaproteobacteria bacterium | reverse complement strand
GTGGTTCTGAACGTTCAGGACCTTTTCCCCCAAAACGCCGTGGACGCCGGTCTTCTGCGAAACCCTCTGCTTATCAGGGGCTTTATCCGGCTGGAGCGCCGGGTTTATGCCGGAGCCGACAAAATCCTGGTTCATTCGCCGGGCAACAGGGAGTTTCTGATGGAAAAGCGCCAGGTGCCGGAAACCAAAGTGGAGGTGCTCCCCAACTGGGTAGACCTGAACCGCCCCCGCCGGGCAGGATTTCTTGATTTCCGCTCCCGCTGGGGGCTGGCGGGAAAATTCCTGCTGCTTTTCGGAGGGGTGATGGGCCCCACCCAGGGGCTGGAGATGGTGGTGGAGGCCGCCCAACGCCTGCAGGCCTATCCTGAGATTGTCTTTCTGCTGGTGGGGGACGGCACCGCCAGGCGCCGCCTGGAACAGGAGGTCCACCGACGCCGGCTTCCCAATGTGGTGTTCCAGCCCTTTCTGGAGCCCGCGGCCTATTGGTCTCTTCTCAACGAAGCCGATGCCGGTTTATTGACCCTCTCCCCCAAGGTGAAAACCCCGGTGGTGCCCTCCAAGCTGCTGGGCTACCTGGCCGCCGGCAAGCCTTACATCGCCGCGGTCAATCCGGAAAGCGACGCCGCGGCCATCACCCGGGCCTCCGGAGCCGGGCTGTATGTGCCTGCCGGGAATGCGGAAGCCTTCAGCCATGCGGTTCTGAAACTATATAGGGACAAGGAGCTGGCCCGGGAAATGGGCCTCCGGGGCAGAGAATTTGCCCGGGTTCATTTTTCCCATGAAACCTGGCTGGACCGCTATGAGGCCCTTCTGCTGGACTGCGCCGAGGCTCCGCTCCGCCAGCCCCCAGGCGCCCTCCGCCGAACCATATCCCCCGCTTTGGGAAACCTGCTGCTGTTTGTCGGGGACCTGGCGATTTTCAGTCTGTGCCTGGGATTCGGGCTGATCGGTGGTGCCGCGGCGCTTCCCCCTCCGGGAGAATACCTGAGCCGGCACTGGTTTCTTTTCTTTTGCACCGGCTCGGCCTTTTTTCTTATTCTCTACCTGGCCGACCTTTACGATTGTCACCTGGATTTCCGTCGGCTGCCGAATCTGGCGAGAGTCCTGGCCGCCAGCGCTCTCGGCCTCGGCCTCATAGTCATTTCCCGGCACCTCCTGAGCACCTGCCTTAGGGGCGGCTGTCTGCTCCTGATGCAAATGGTGTGCTGTGCGCTGCTCCTCACCCTGTGGCGTTGGGCCTTCTCGGCTGCGGCCCTGCCGGAGCGGCTCACCACACCGGTGCTGGTGGCGGGCACCGGCACCACCGGGCCCCGTATCCTGGAGGAAATCCGCCATCTGTCCCCTCACGGTGTGGCGGTCAAAGGCTTCATTACCGACGACCCGGCAGCAAATGGACACACCATCCTGGGGATTCCTGTTCTGGGCGACTTGAGCCGCCTGCCCGAAATTGTTCGCCGCTACCGGGTGAAACTTCTGATCCTGGCCGTCCCCCCTGACCGGTCGGCCGAGTGGCTCGGGAGGCTGACCCGCCTCCCCCTCAACGGCTGCCGCCTGGTGGATTTGCCCGGTTTTTATGAGCGTCTGGCCGGGAAAGTGCTCGTGGATTACCTCTCCGAGGCCCGGTTCCTCCCTGACAGCCTGTCAGGGAACCCCTTCTATTGCCTGGGAAAACGCCTGTTTGACTTGCTGACTGCCTCGGTTATCCTGCTCCTGACCTGGCCCCTGTGGCTAGCCATCATGGCGGCCATCCGCTGGGACACGCCGGGTCCCCTGTTTTTCCGGCAAACCCGCTTAGGGCAGCACGGCCGCCCTTTTCAAATCCTCAAGTTCCGCACCATGCACCACGGCCTCTGCGGCAGCGAGCCCCGGTGGACCCGGCCGCACGACCCCCGGGTGACCAGAGTGGGGCGCTTCCTGCGCCGCACGCACCTGGACGAACTGCCCCAGCTTATCAATGTTCTCAAAGGGGAAATGAGTCTCGTGGGACCCCGGGCCGAATGGGAGGTCTTTGCCCGCCAAGCCCGGGAAAAGGTGCCCGTATGGCGCTCTGGCTGCCGGTCAGGCCAGCCTTCGGGGACGCGGGGGCTGTGCGGCTACCAGGAACGCCTGCCCTTTTACAGCTACCGCCTGACCGTCAAACCCGGCATCACCGGCTGGGCCCAGGTGATGTTCCCCTGCGCCGGCTCCTCTTTGGAGGACCTCAAGGAAAAACTGCAATATGACCTGTACTACGTTAAAAACCGGGGATTTCTCCTGGATTTGCTCATCCTGTTAAAAACGGTGCGCGTTGTGCTGGGGGGACGGGGAAAGTAGCAATCACCTGCCGGCGGGGTGCCCAAAACTGGCCGGCGGCCCGGACACCCTGCTTCCCGGCAGCTACGGCCGCCCCGGAGGAGAACCTCA
>JAFDHU010000042.1 GCA_019308625.1 Deltaproteobacteria bacterium | reverse complement strand
AAGACTTCAGCAGCCACTCGCCGCTATGCCAAAGTGCGGGCTGAGGCCCTGAAGCAAGTTTGGACAGGCCCCCGGGAACAGGCCCCGGATAGGCCCCAAGAGCAATTAGCTGATAATAACCAGTTGAAATAACAGAAAATATATCCATAGTCTGCGGGTTCAAGTCCCGTCGCTCACCCCAAACAGGTGCGACAAACGCCTCTATCGCCTTACGGCCGGGCGCCAAGGTCCGGCCTTTTTGTTTTGGCCTGCGGTGGCGCGGCCTTCCGGTCCGGCCGGTTCGCCCCAGGAAGTTTTATCCCTTGCTTGAAATCCACCCCCAAATCCGCCACAGCCGTCCGACTGCTTTTGTCCCCGCGCGCGTCCATGACCCTGCCGGGGCGCTCGGTCCAGCCCCTTGGGGATGAAGAATATCTCTTGAAAGATTTTTTCAGGAGTCTGCCTTGATATTAATTTCTGAAGGATATAGTTTCTGGTAAATCCGGCCCCGGCAGGTTCTCAGGAAAACCAGGGTTGGGAGGGTAGTTTCGCCGAAGCCGGGCGGAGGGGAAGACTGCCGACTTTGAGAAGTTGCCGTCAGGTCTTAAACACCCGGCCGCCGGATTTTGGCTATATCCGAAGAGAAGAGGGTAGTTTCTTACTCCACTCCTTCCATTCGCTGTAAGCCGGCCGGCGGCGGCCAACCCGGACGCCTGGACCACGAGCTTCATGGAAAAGGAACCCTTTCATTTCTCCAGATTCTGGACCACGGACAACGGCCTGACCGCGCTGCTGGTGTTCATTATCCTCTTTTTCATCGCCCTTAATCCTCTGTATGACTATCCCTTTGGCAAGGTTCTGGTGCTGGTCTTTTTTTCCCTGCTGCTTATTACCGGCGTGATGACCGTGATTGACCGGCCTGTGGCCCGGATTATCGTGGGCGGGCTGGCAGCGGTTGCGTTGATCTTCGTTTGGCTCAAACACTTCCTGCCCGCCATGCTGCTGGCCTCGGTGGGGGCCTTGGCCTCCTTTATGTGTCTTGGGTTGCTGGTGGCCCTGACCCTGGCCCGGGTGTTCCAAAAAGGGCCCATCACCTTTCACCGGGTCTGCGGGGCTATCGCCGCCTATCTCCTCATCGGCGCCATGTGGGCCTCCCTTTACCAGTTCATCCATTTGTCCCGGCCGGGCGCCATTGACTTTCCGCCCCAAGTGGACGTCAGCAATGCCGAGGCGGTGGAACCGCATCTGTTTTATTTCAGCTTTGTGACCCTCACCACTCTGGGTTACGGGGATATTGTGCCGGTGCACCCCGGCGCCCGGCTGGCGGCTTTGTTTGAGGCCTTGACCGGGCAGCTTTACCCGGCTATCACCCTGGCCTGGCTGATTTCCATGGAAATCCTGACCCGGAGCAAAACCGACTGAACAGGGAGAAACCGGCCGCCTGACCATCGGGCCTGAAAATTCATGGCAGGACTGAAGCATCCTTTCCGTTTCCTGACCCGCCGCAAGCTGCGGGTGGACATCCTGACGGTGTTCGGGGGGCTCCTGGTGATCACCGTCCTGGTCGTGATTCTTTTTACTTATCGCAACACCACCCGGGTGGTGCGGCTGTTATGCGACGACATCATGGCCAAGACCACCAACGCCGTAATCAACCGCACCACGCACTATTTGATGCCGGCGGCCCGGCTGGCAGAAGTCAGCTCGCATATCGCGGGCGCCGGGGTGGTGTCCTTGCATGACCGCCCGCGCCTGGAACGCTATGCCCTGGAGATAATGCGGGCCTTCCCCCAAATCGCCATGATCAACATCGGCGATGAGGCGGGAAATTTCCTGATGACCAAGCGGATGCCGGACGGCACCATTGCCACCAAAATCATTGACCGCCGGGTATCCCCTCCCCTGACCACCTGGAAATACCGCAACTCCAGCCAGGAGGTGGCGAAGGTGGAGACCACCCGGACCGACCGGTATGACCCCCGGGTCCGGCCCTGGTATCGGGCCGCCAAAGGAACCGGGCACCTGTGCTGGACGGACATGTATTTCTTCTACACTGACCAGAAGCCAGGTGTCACCACCTCTTACCCGGTGAGGAATGCCCAAGGCAAGCTGCTGGGGGTAATCGGCTGCGACATTGAATTGAGCAGCCTGTCGCGCTTCTTGAAGTCCCTGAAGGTAGTGCGCACCGGCTTTGCCTTCATCTTCAATGAGCGGCAGGAGGTAGTGGCCTTTCCCGACCCCGCCAAGGTGCTGGATGCCGGAGAAGACGGAGTGCTGCGCCCGGCCTATTTGACGGAATTGGGCTATGCCAGCATCAGGGCGGCCTTTCGCCGGCATCAGCGGGAGGGAAAGCCCAAAGTGTCGGTGGAGGTGGGCGGAAAGCGCTATCTGGCCTCTTTCACCAGCTTTCCCCCCTCCTTCGGCAAAGCCTGGAAAGTGGGGGTCATCGTCCCGGAAGACGACTTTATCGGGGCGGTCAAGCAAATAAACAAAGGGGTTTTGCTTATCTGTCTGCTGATTTTGATTCTGTCTTCTATTCTCCTGATTCTCTTCTCCCGGCGCATTTCCGGCCCCATCCTGCGCATCGCCGAGGAAACCGACCGCATCGGCAAGTTTCAGCTTGACGGCCGGCTGGACTTCAAATCCAACATTTATGAGATTCAGATCCTGCAGGAGGCGGTGAGGCGCATGCGGGCCAGCCTCCGGTCTTTTACCCGGTTCGCCCCCCAGCAGATTGTCCAGGAGATTGTGGTTCAGGGAAAGGAAGCCATGCTGGGGGGAGAGAGACGCGAGGTCACCGTGCTGTTCGCTGATTTGCGCAACTTCACCCGCTTCTCTGACAGCACCGCTCCGGAAGGAGTCGTGCTGCTGTTGAACCGACACTTTGACCGGATGGTCCAGATAATCGCCGAGCACGGCGGCTATGTGGTGGATTTTGTGGGCGACAGCCTGTTCGCCGTGTTCGGGGCCCCGGAGCCGGACCCGGAACATGCCTCCCGGGCGGTGAAGTGCGCGGTGGCCATGCAACTGGCCCGGCAGGAGCTCAATGCCCCGATGCTCCGGCTGGACTTGCCGGTTCTGGAGATGGGCGTGGGCCTCAACAGCGGCTCCTGCGTGGTGGGCAATATGGGGTCCCGGTCCCGCATCAAATACGGGGTGGTGGGTCAGGCGGTTAACCTGGCGGCCCGCATTGAATCCTTTACCGTAGGCGGCCAGGTGCTTATTTCCGACGCCACTTTCCGGCTGGTGCAGGAGGAAGTCATTGCTGCCGGTCCCCTGGAAGTCTTTGGCAAGGGGATAGCTGGACCCCTTCACCTCTGGGAAGTCAGGGGTCTGAGGGGGCTGCCAGAGGCGCAGCTTGCTCCCACGGTGCCGGAACTGACCCGGCTGTCCCGTCCCATCCCCATCCGCCTGCGGCTCCTGCGGGGGAAGCGGGTGGAGCCCGAAGTTCATGAGGCCAGACTCTTGGCCCTCTCCCTCGCCGGGGCTGAAATCGTCACCGACTTGAAGCTGGAGGTCTTTTCCTCCCTCCAGGTGCAGCTTCCCGGCCAGGCGGGTGTCGAGGAGTTTGCCGACGGCAAGGTGGTGGGCCTGAAGGAGCAGGAAAGCTCTTACGTGGTTCGCTTCTCCGGTCTGGACGAACCTGCCGCGGCCCGCCTCCACCGCTTTTTGGATGAGACCATCCTGGCTGGCGGAGCCAACCCAGCCCCGGGGACCTGACTCTATGTTCCAGCTAGATCCCCTGCTGGCAGTGGCGGTCCTGGCGGGCCTACATATCTGGTGCGGTCGTTGGCGGTTTATTCGCTCTGACCGCCATAGTAACTGGCTTTCGTTTTCCGGCGGCGCGGCGGTGGCCTATGTGTTCATGGGCCTGCTGCCCAAGTTGAGCCTGTGGCAGGCGGAGGTCTTGGCCCGACGCCAGGCGGAGCCAGCAGTGCCCCGAATCTGCGAGGCATTGGGGATAGTTCAGTGGTGCGGAGGACTCAAAAATTTCCTGATTTACGATATTTTTCTCTCGGCTTTGGCCGGACTGGTGTTTTTCTACTGGGTGGATTGGCTGGTGCAACACAAAAGGCCGCCGGGGGGGCCGGGAGAGAGCCAGGCCCCCTACCGCCTTTTTCTCCTACATATCGGCATATTTGCCGCCTACAACGTTCTCATCGGTTATCTCATCGTACATCATGTGTTTCCCGGAAAACTGGTCCTGATGCTTCTGGTCATCGCCCTGGGACTTCATTTCCTGGGCATCAACCACAGCCTTTGGAAAATTTACCGGGAAAAGTTTGATGTCTTGGGCCGATGGGTTTTTGCTGTCGCGTTGTTTCTGGGATGGTTGCTGGGAGTCCTCACCGAGCTTGCCCCAGCGGTCTACATCGGCATGTATTCCTTTGTGGCCGGAGGCATCATTATGAATGTCTTCAACGAGGAGATGCCTCACCGGCATGAGGCCCGATTCTGGCCCTTCTTTTTCGGGGTAGTCGGCTATTCGCTTCTGTTAATAGTTATTTATGCATTCAAATAAAAGCTATTTTGTTTACAGAAGCTCCATCAGGACATATATTACGGTAACGCTACCGCCCGTACTGAGTGGTTCAGACTCCTTACCTTGGAAAACAGGAATTTTGCCCATGTCATCACAGGATACAAGTGGACTATTGTGTCTTTCGGGCCGTTTCGGTCTCATATTCACCACGATTGCCCTGATGCTGCTGCTTGGCGCGGCCTGCAGGGGAAAGGGCCAGAAGGAGACCGGCCCGACGGGGCCGTCGCCCACGGTGCTGGTGGCCCCGGTGCTTCAGAAAACCGTACCCATCTACGTAGAATACGTGGGCCGTACCGAGGCCCTGGAGTCGGTGGAAATCAGGGCCCGGGTGGAGGGATACCTGGAAAAGATCTATTTCAAGGAAGGCAGCGTGGTCAAGGCCGGTCAGCTCCTATTCCTCATTGATCAGCGGCCTTACAAAGCGGCACTGGATGACGCCCGGGGCCAACTGGCCCAAGCTGAGGCCGCCCTGTGGAAGGCCCAGAAGGATGTGGACCGCCTGCGGCCCTTGGCCGCGGCCAAAGCAGTGCCCCAGCAGGACCTGGACAAGGCCGAGGCCGAAGCCCGGTACAGCCGGGCCTCCATTGAAAAGGCCAAGGCTATGGTGGAGAAGGCCGAACTGAACCTGGAATTCACCCAAATCCGCGCCCCGGTAACCGGAGTCATTGGCAAACATGAGGTGACAGTGGGCAATCTGGTCACCAAGGACCAAACCCTCCTGACCACCCTGTCCTCCTGGGACCCCATGCGGGTGGTCTTCAGCATCAGCGAGACCGATTATCTCAAGCTGGCCCGTAAGTATCCTCAGACCGATAAAAGCAAGGCCAAGGACCCGAGGGCCATTTTTGAACTGCTCATGGCCGACAACTCCATCTATCCCTACAAAGGCACCTTGAGCTTTGTGGACCGGGCCCTGGACCTCACCACCGGCACCCTGAAAATTTATGTGAGCTTTCCCAACCCGGACATGCTGCTCAGGCCTGGCCTGTTCGCCCGCATCCGGTTGGCCCTGGAGGAAAAGCCCGACGCCCTGCTGGTCCCTCAGAAGGCGGTGCAGGAAATGCAGGGGGTCAAGACCGTGTTGGTGGTGGGCCCGGAGAACAAGGTGGCCCTGCACACCGTCACCTTGGGACCCCGCTACCAAGAGTATTTCATCATCACCAAAGGGGTGAAAGCC
Organism: Deltaproteobacteria bacterium; assembly: GCA_019308625.1. Taxonomy (GTDB): domain Bacteria; phylum Desulfobacterota; class Desulfobaccia; order Desulfobaccales; family 0-14-0-80-60-11; genus DTHB01. The sequence goes on along the minus strand of JAFDHU010000042.1, from coordinate 2,939 downwards.
GGAGAGCAGGTGATCGTGGAAGGCCTGCAGAAGGCCATTCCGGGTCAGAAAGTAACACCCAAGAAGGAGCCCGTCAGCCGGGAGAAGCCCGCCAGTCCGACCAAGAAAGCCGGTCATGAGCAGCCCCCGAGCCCGGAGAAAGGGGAATAAGGGGGCATGTCCAGGTTCTTCATTCACCGGCCTATTTTCGCCATGGTCATCGCCCTGGTGATCGTCATCGCCGGAGGAGTGGCCATTTTTTCTTTGCCTGTCGCCCAGTATCCTCAGATCAGTCCGCCCACGGTCACGGTGGAAACCTTCTACACCGGCGCCAGCGCCAAGGTGGTGGAGGAAAACGTGGCCATTCCCATCGAGCAAGAGGTGAACGGCGCGGAAAACATGCTGTACATGTCCTCCACCAGCACCAGCGACGGGCGCTACTACCTCACCTGCACCTTCGCGGTGGGCACCGACCTGGACATCGCCCAGGTGGATGTGCAGAACCGGGTGAGTCGGGCGGAAAAGTCCCTTCCGCCCGAGGTGAAAAGCTACGGCATTACCACCCGGAAAGCCTCCCCCGACATGCTCCTGGTTCTGTCCCTGTTCTCCCCGGATGGCACTTATGACGACCTGTTCCTGAGCAACTACGCCCGCATCAACCTTTATGACCCCATTTTCCGCATCTACGGGGTGGGCAACATTTCCATCGCCGGGGAGCGGGAATACGCCATGCGCCTGTGGGTCCGGCCGGACAAGTTGGCCAAGCTGGGGCTCACGGCTGACGACATCTCCCAGGCGGTGCAGGACCAGAATGTCCAGGCTCCGGCTGGTCAGGTGGGACAGCCTCCGGCCGCGGCGGGGGTGAGCTTCCAGTACACCGTGGACGTCAAGGGCCGCCTATCGGACAAAGAGGAATTTGAAAACATTATCGTCCGCACCCTGCCGGATGGCTCCATCCTGCGCATCCGGGACGTGGCCCGCACCGAGATGGGGGCCAAGACTTACACTTCATATTCCCGGCGGGCCGGCCAGCCCTCCACTACTATGATTATTTACCAGCTTCCCGGCGCCAACGCCCTGGAGGTGGCCAACAAAATCCGGGCCTTCATGAAAGAAGCCAAAAAGCGCTTTCCCCCCGGCCTGGAATACGAGATTTCCTACGACAACACCCGGTTTGTCCAGGCGGCCCTTAAGGAAGTGGTGAAGACCTTCTTTGAGGCCCTGCTCCTGGTGATCCTGGTAGTGTTTATCTTTCTGGGGAGTTTCCGGGCCACCCTGATTCCCTGCCTAGCCATCCCCGTCTCCTTAATCGGCACCTTCGCGGCCTTTGTGGTTTTGGGCTTTTCCATCAATACCTTAACTATGTTTGGCCTGGTCCTGGCCATCGGGGTGGTGGTAGACGACGCCATCGTGGTGACGGAGGCCACGGAGACTCATATCGAAAAAGGGCTTAGTCCCCTGGAGGCCACGGAGAAGGCCATGGATGAGGTGACCAGTCCGGTGATTGGCACCACCTTGGTGCTCCTGTCGGTATTCGTGCCGGTGGCCTTTGTGGGAGGCATCACCGGGCAGCTCTACCGCCAGTTCGCCTTGACCCTGTCCTTCTCCGTGGTCCTGTCCAGCATCATGGCCCTGACCCTGTCTCCGGCCCTGTGCGTCATGCTGCTCCGTCCCCGGAAGGAAATGCGGGGCCCCCTGGGCGTTTTCTTCCGCTGGTTCAACAAGGGCTTTGCCCGGGTTACCGAAGGCTATCTCAAAGGGGTGCGGACTCTTATGCGGCGTTTGGTGCTGGCGGTGATTTTGCTGTCCGTGGTTTACCTGGGGGCAGGAAGCCTTCTGAAAATCCTCCCCGGGGGGTTTGTGCCGGACGAAGATCAGGGGGTGATTTTTGTCACCGCCACCCTGCCGCCGGGGGCCTCCCTGGAGCGCACCAAGGCAGTGATGACCCGGGCGGAGAATTTCGCCCTGTCCCAGGACGCTATCCAAACCACCATCACCCTGGGCGGCTTCAACCTGATGACCAACACTTATACCTCCGATGTCGGCAGCATGATCATGACCCTGAAGCCCTGGGAGGAGCGGACTACTCGGGAGACCCAAATCAACAGCCTGATGTCCAAGCTGCGCCGGGAGTACAGCGCCTACCCGGAGGCCCAGGTCTTTGTGTACACCCTGCCCCCCATCCCCGGTATGGGGAATGTCAGCGGCTTCCAGTACGAGCTTCAGGACCGCTCGGCCCAGACCCCCGAAGCCCTCTATCAGGCCGCCCAGAATCTGATGCAAGCCGCCATCCAAAAGCCAGCCATCGCCACCCTGTTTAACAACTTCCAGGTCAACGTGCCCCAGGTGAAGCTGGACGTTGACCGGGACAAGGTGAAGACCCTGGGAATTCCCCTGAAGAAGGTGTTTGACGCCCTGCAGCTCTACTTGGGGGGATACATGATTAATGAGTTCAACAAATTCGGCCGGGTCTACAAGGTCATGGCCCAGGCCGAGGCGGAGTTTCGGAAGGATCCCGAGGATATCCGGAACATCTATGTGCGCACTGCAGACCGCCGCATGGTACCCCTGAGTACCCTGGTCAAAATCGGCGGCCAAACCGGGCCCATCCTTATTAAGCGCTACAACATGTTCCGCACCGCCGAACTATCCGGGCAGACGGCTCCAGGTTACAGCTCCGGAGATGCCATCGCCACCATGGAACGCCTGTCCGAAAAGCTGCCTCAGGGGTTCGGCTTTGAGTGGACCGGGCTGGCTTACCAGGAAAAGCTGGCCAGCGGCCAAATCGGACCTATCTTTGCCTTCGCTTTAGTCTTCGTCTTCCTGGTACTGGCCGCCCTGTACGAGAGCTGGGCCATCCCCTTCGGGGTAATCCTGGGCCTGCCCATCAGCGTGTTCGGGGCCCTGCTGGGGACCTGGCTCCGGGGGCTGGTGAACGACGTGTATGTCCAAATCGGCAT
>JAFDHU010000041.1 GCA_019308625.1 Deltaproteobacteria bacterium | reverse complement strand
TCCGGGGAAAACATCCTCACCACCCGGAAGCCCATTTTTTCATACAATCCGATGGCGCCGGCCTTGACCACGTCTACGTCCAGCTCCACTTCGTCCAGATCCTGCTTTTTCAGCTCCGCAATGGCCTTCTCCAGAAGCTGGGTGGCAATGCCCTGGCCCTGATAGTCCGGGTGGACGGCCACCCGCAGGATGATGCCGCGCCGGGCAACCTTGCAGCAGCAGGCAACCAGGAAGCCGACGATGGCCGCGGTGGCCGCGTCTATGGCCACCAGAAAGACGCCGTCCAGGGAGGCCTTGAAATGATAGTAATCCCACTGCCAGCCAAAGGCCAAGCGCTCGATCTCCATAATATGGGACAGGTCCCTTTCCAGGGCACGACGGATGCCGATGCCATAATCCCGGGGGGCTTCGGCGAGAATAGCAGGCATGGAGACCTCCTTGGGAAAACCTGAGTCGGAAGTTTTCCGATCCCAAGGGCTGCTGCTTTCAGATTAGGGAGAGATAACTTCCACCGGAGGTTGTAAGATGCGCCGGATTCAGCCGGGAGCCGGGGAAGGGCAGGTGCGCGGGAGCAGGACCCAGGAGCTGGATCAGTACGGAGAGCTCAGACTCGGGCGGAAGGCCGGATGTTTCGCCAATATTCCACCCCCATGTTAATTTAGATTAAAGGGGCGCCAGTAGCGCGTCTTGGTCAAAATCATCATACTCAAGAAAAAAATTTTTGCAAATCTGTTTTCGAAACTTCAGGTTGAGGCGCCCCGCCCGTCGGAAAAGGTTCCCAAACAGAGCTGGGAAAACTTAGTGGAGCCCAGCCGGGCAGAACTTGCGGAGGGGAAGCAGCATTTTTTCCGGCCAAGGGTGCTCAAGGGGTGACTGCAGAGCTGGCCACGCTGCTCCTAAACAGCCTCTGGAAAGGACAAAATCAATGATTCACTTCATCCGCCACACCGTACCCTGAGGGGTGTCTTCCAGTAAAATCCCCTTGTTTGCCAGCTCCTGCCGGATGGCGTCCGCGGTGGCCCAGTCCTTGTGCTTCCGGGCCACGGCCCGGCGGGCGATGAGCTCTTCAATCTCCTCGGGGGAGATGGCCAACTCCCAGGGCTTTTGCCGCAAGGTGGTGAGCATCTCCTGCGGGTCGGCTTGGAGCAGGTTGAGCACGTGGCCCAGCTCCAGGAACTGCTGGTGCAGGTGGCCCAGCAGGGCCAAGTAGGGCGGCTCGGAGGAGGGGCTCTCCAGCAGGCGATTGGTCAGGCGCACCGCGTCAAAAAGATAACCCAGGGCTTGGGCGGTGTTGACGTCGTCGTCCAGGGCGTCGTCAAAGCGGGCTGTCAGGGTCCGGAGGCGCTCCATCTCCAGAGTCGTGAGCATTGCAGGGGCAAAGTCCGGAGGCGGCGGGCCGCCGGGCGCGGGATGGGTCCGCAGCAGTTCCTCCATTTTGGCCAGGGGCGTGTAAAGGCGGATGAGAGCGGCCTCGGCCTCGGCCAGGGCCGCGTCGGAAAAGTCCAGGGGACTGCGGTAGTGGCTGTTGATCAGGAAAAGCCGCACCACCTCCGCCGGGAATTTGGCCAGCACCTCCTTGATGGTGAAGAAGTTGCCCAGGGACTTGCTCATCTTCTCCCGGTCAATGGTGATCAGGCCGTGGTGCACCCAGAAGCGGGCGAAGGGCTTGCCCGTGGCCGCCTCGGACTGGGCCCGCTCGTTTTCGTGGTGGGGAAATATCAGGTCCCGGCCGCCGCCGTGGATGTCCAGAGTCTCCCCCAGATACTTCATACTCATGGCTGAGCATTCAATGTGCCAGCCGGGGCGACCCGGGCCCCAGGGGCTGTCCCAGGCCGGTTCGTCCGGCTTGCTGGCCTTCCACAGGACGAAATCCAGGGGGTCCTCCTTGGCTTCGTCCACCTCTACCCGGGCCCCGGCCTCCAGGTCCTCCAGGCTCTGGCCGGACAGGCGGCCGTAGCCGGAGTAGCGGCGCACCCGGAAATACACATCGCCTCCCGGCCGGGCTTGGTAGGCGAAGCCCTTTTCCTCCAGGCGCCGGATGAGCTCCAGCATCTCCGGGATGTGCTCCGTGGCCTTGGGCTCAATCTGGGCCGGGGGGATGCCCAGGGCGGCCATGTCCTCCTCAAAGGAGGCGATGTAGCGGGCCGCCACCTCGTCCCAGGGAGCGTTTTCCTGCTTGGCCCGGTTGAGAATTTTATCGTCAATGTCGGTATAGTTGCGCACCCAGGTGACCGCAAAGCCCCGGCGGCGCAGATAGCGCACCAGCACCTCAAAGAACACGCTGGAGCGGGCGTGGCCCACATGGCAGTCATCATAGGCGGTGATGCCGCAGGCATACAGGCCCACCTTGCCGGGAGATAAAGGCTCAAAAGACTCCTTGCGCCGGGTCAGGGTGTTGTACAGCAGCATGTCCTTCCTCCGGCGGTGACGCCGCCGATGGTTTGATTATCATAAATTGGGGGCATTTGGAAATACTCTTTGGGGGAGGGGGTAAGGGCCGGTGGCCCTTACCCCCTCCCCCAAACCCGTAAAGGGTTGGGTGGGGGCTTGGGGGAGGGCAGGGAGCCGTGCTCCCTGGCCCTCCCCCCCAAATTATCACGCCAGGAGGGCTTGACAAACCGGGCCGGATGGGCGAAGTCAATGGGCGAACTGCACGCGGCGCCCCGGCGCCTGGAGGGATAATGTCAGAGGTCATCGCCAAAGTCACCAAAAACGCCAGAGAAACCTTGTTTTTTTCCCTGTCGGAGTTTCGCGGCCATCGCCTTATTGACATCCGGGTGTTTGTCCCCGGGGACGCAGAGGATGAGTGGGTCCCCACCCGCAAAGGAGTGTCCCTGGCCGTGGGACTTTATCCTGAATTCAAGCAGGCCCTGGCTCAGGTGGAGAAGGCCCTGCTGGACCAGAAGCTCCTGGATCCGGAAGACCTGGAGCCCGCCGAGTAACCAGCCCGGAAAATTATCCGCTTCCCGCCTTGATTCCGGGGAAAACGGGACTAACTTAGGAGAAAACCCGTTAGGGCTGATGGGCCGGAAAGGAGTGGCAATGAAGAAATATCAGGTGCTGGATTATTCCCATCTTCTGGGAATGGCAGGCTTCAGCGACACTTTGCTCAAGAACCATTTCACCCTGTACCAGGGCTATGTGTCCAACACCAACAAAGTGATGGAGACCCTGGAAAACATGCTCAAGGAAGGGAAGCAGGGGGAGTACGAGTATGCCGAGCTGAAGCGCCGCCTGGGCTGGGAATGGAACGGCATGCGGCTGCACGAGCTTTACTTTGAAAACCTGGGGGGCGACGGCGACCCCACCAAGGCCCCCAAGGTGCTGAAGGCCATTGAGGCCCAGTTCGGCTCCTTTGATGCCTGCGCCAAGGACTTTCAGGCCACCGCGGCCATGCGGGGCATCGGTTGGGTGGTGACTTATCAGGACATCGCCCAAGGCCTTATTTTCCATCAATGGATCAATGAGCACGACGTGGGCCATCCGGCGGGTCTGAACCCCATATTAGTCCTGGATGTGTTTGAGCACGCTTATATGCTGGACTATGGTCTGAAAAAGATGGACTACGTGGCGGCCTTCTTCAAGAACGTCAAATGGGAGGCAGTGGAACAGCGCTTCGTGGTCAAGTAGCAGCAGAAGCGTATTGTCTCCCGGACAATTTGTTTCAGGCAGGCGGGTTGGGCCCGGTGGGCAGGCCGGCTCAATCCGCTGGTCGCCTCCGGCACCGGGGAGCTGCCCCAAATCTTTTCCGCGCCCAGGCCTAATATCTCCTTTACAACTTCCCAAAAATGGAGTAGGTTAGGCATCGCCGTCCAGGCGGGCGGCGGATGAAGGAGAGTGGTATGGGACTTGGAACTGGTTTCGTATATGATGAGCGCTATCTGCGACACCGACCTGGAGAGTTTCATCCGGAGCGCCCCGCCCGCCTGGAGGCCATCGTCAACCGTCTGCGGGAAACCGGCCTGATGGATGAGCTGGTGCGCGTAACTCCTTATGAGGCCCCTCTGCCCTGGGTGGAGCGCGTCCATGAACCGGCATACATTAAACGCTTCCAGGAAGCCTGCCGGAAGGGCATGAGCATCTTTATGGTGCCGGACTGCGGCATTTGCTCGGAATCCTACGACATCGCCCTTTTAGCCGCCGGCGGAGTTATGGCCGGGGTGGAGGCAGTCATGCAGGGCCTGGTAAAAAACGCCTTCTGCGCGGTGCGGCCGCCGGGGCACCATGCCGAGCGCAACCGGGCCCTGGGATTCTGTTTCTTCAATAATGTGGCCATCGCCACGGTGTATCTGCTGGAAAACTTCCGCCTCTCCCGGGTGGCCATCGTAGACTGGGACGTGCACCACGGCAACGGCACCCAGCACTTCTTTGAGGAGGATCCCCGGGTATTCTATTTGTCCCTGCATGAGGATCCTCATACCTGCTACCCCGGCACCGGCTTCCGACAGGAGCAGGGTAGGGGGGCCGGTCGAGGCACCACCTTGAATCTTCCCCTGCCCCGGGGCAGCGGGGACCAGGAATATTTGCAGGCCCTGGAAAAGGAGGGCCTGCCTGCCCTCAGACAGTTCGCCCCGGAATTCGTGTTGCTCTCCGCCGGGTTTGACGCCCACCAGGACGACCCCCTGGCCCATCAGAACCTCTCCCGAGAGGCCTACCGGACCATGGGCAGTCTGCTCCTGGAGCTGGCCCGGGAAAGCGCCGACGGCCGTCTGGTGGGGGTGCTGGAGGGTGGGTACAACCTGACCACCCTGGCCGACTGCGTGGAAGACCACCTGCGCCTGCTTATGGCGGCCTGAAGCGGGAAATTCCTTGACAAGGATTAAAAGCTGTGCTATAAAAAACCATTCGTTTGTTCGGATTGAAGAGCATTGATTGGGGAAGTTCGCAGGGCTGGAAAAGACTTTGTGGTTTGGCTTCCGCCAAACCCTTTTTTTTGGGCCTGTACCCCCGCGGCAAGCCGGACAAAGGAAACAACGTCCAAACCAACAGCAGGAGGTAGTATGCGTTACACCGGCAAAGTTAAGTGGTTCAACGATGCCAAAGGTTATGGCTTCATCCAGCGGGAGGAAGGCCCGGACCTGTTCGTGCATTACACCAACATCACCGGACAGGGATTTCGGTCACTCAAAGAGAATGACGAAGTGGAATTTGAGGTGAACGAAGGACCCAAAGGTCTGCAAGCCGTCAACGTCACCCGGGTCGATTAAACCGGGCTTAACGGCTGCAGGAAAAACTAAAAAAGGGCGCCTGAGGCGCCCTTTTTTGTGAGAGAAACAGGCAGGCAGGTCAGGCCCTTCCAGCCGTCCCTCACTCTGCTTAGGACTTCAGGCCGATTTCCTCGTCCGTCAGGTAGCAGGCCGGGTCGGGAGCCCAAAGGTCGCCGGTGAGGGCTTCGGCCCGCACCCGGAAGTTGCCGGCGCACATGGACAGCCACCGGCAGGCGGCGCAGCGGCCCTGGACATAGTGCTTTTTGTCCTTGAGCTTGGCCATAAGGGGGTGGGAGAGGTCGGTCCAGATCTGGCTGAAGGGCCGCTCCCGGATGTTGCCGAAGGAAAAGTGGCGCCAGAACTGGTCGGCGTGGACTTCGCCGTCCCAACTGACGCAACCGATGCCCCGGCCGGAGTTGTTGCCTTCGTTCATCTCCAATAGCTCCAGCACCTCCCGGGCCCGCTCCGGGTTCTCCTTGAGGAGCTTCAGGTAGATATAAGGGCCGTCGGCGTGATTGTCCACGGTGAGGACTTCCACCGGCCGGCCCCGGTCAAAGAGGCGGCGGGTGCGGGCGCAGATGAGGTCCACCAGCTCCCGGGTCTCGGCGTGGCTCAGGGCCTCATCCAGAAGTTTGCTGCCCCGACCGGTGTACACCAGGTGATAGAAGCAGATGCGGGGGATGTCATACTCCTCCACCAAGTCAAAAATGGCCGGCACCTCCCGGTAATTGAAGCGACTGATGGTAAAGCGCAGGCCCACTTTCAGGCCGGCCTCCTGGCAGTGCCGCACCCCGGCCAGGGCCGCGGCGAAGGCCCCGGGCTGGCCCCGGAACTGGTCATGGGTGGTCTCCGTGCCGTCCAGGCTGATGCCCACGTAGGAGAGCCCCAGCTTCTGCAGGTCCCGGGCCACCTCCCGGGTGATGAGGGTGCCGTTGGTGGATATCACCGCCCGCATGCCGGACCGCACGGTATGCTCCACCAGGGCGAAGAGGTCGTCCCGCAGGAGGGGCTCGCCGCCGGAGAACAGGACCACCGGCACCCCGAAGTCCCGGAGGTCGTCCAGCAGGGCCAAACCTTCGGCTTGGGTCAGTTCATCCGGCGCCGCCCCGGCAGTGGCCTGGGCGTAGCAGTGCCGACATCTCAGGTTGCAGCGCCTGGTGACATTCCACACCACCACCGGCTTTTTATCGGCAGCAAACTGCAAAAGGTGTGAGGGCAAATCCTGGGAGCGGCGGCGATAGCGCAGGACGTCGCCCGGCTCCACCGCGCCGCAGTACAGCTTGGAAACCCCGATCATGAACGCTGTTCGCTGTCCCGGAACAGGGTGGTCTGGTAGTAGTCCCGGATAATTTGGTTGAGATAGGCCTCCAGGTTCAGGATGGCCTCCCGGTTGAGCAGAAAGCTTTCCTTGGAGGTGCGGTCCCGCACCAGCTTCAGGGCGTATTCCAGCTCCTTGGCCTGATCCTGGCAGATGGAGATGGCCGAGGTCTCCCGGGCCACCGCCTGCCCCAGGATTTCGTCCACCGCGTCCTCGTCAAAGCGCATCTCCAGCTCGTGCTCCCGGGAGAACTTTTCCTCAAACTGGCGCACCTGCTGGTACATCTGGCCGATGTCCTCAAAGGCGCTTTTCAGGTCGCAGTCCCAGCGCAGGTATTGATCCACAATGAGGTTGACCCGGGTCTCCGTCAGGGGCAGATGATAGAGGGTCATAAGCTCCTGCTCCCGCCGCCAGATGGATTCCCGGAGCAGCTCCCGTTCCCGCAGGCTGGCTTTCAGGAACCGCTCGTGCAGCTCCGGGTCGTCGGGGCGGTTCAGGAGGCGCTCCAGCTCCTCCTCGGGATGTTCCACCACTTCCGGAGTGACCACGAATTCCTTGATATCGGTGGACGGCAGGCGCTTCTCAAACTGGATGAGCACCCGTTCAATGACGCTCACCAGCCCCCGGGCCCCGGTCTTGAGCTGAGCGGCCCGGTCCGCCAGCAGGCGCAGGGCTTCATCCTCAAACTTGATGTCAATGCCGTAGGCCCGAAAATCCCGCTTCTTGCTGTTGATGATGGGATTGTTGGGGTTGATGAGAATCTCGTACAGGTCATCCGCGGTGAGTTCATCCAGGATGGCGATGACCGGCAGACGGCCCACAAATTCCGATTCAAAGCCGTATTTGATGAGGTCCTCGGCGGTCACCTGCTTGAGCAGTTCCTTCTCCGCCTGCTTGGTGGTGATGGTGGCGCCGAAGCCGATTTCCTGCTTGGAGAGGCGCTCCTTGACAATCTTGTCCAGGCCGTTGAACGCCCCGCTGACGATGAACAGGATGTGCCGGGTGTTGATGGTCCGCTTCTCCTTCTTGCCGGTGCGGCGGTAATGCTCAATGGCCTGAATCTGGGATACCGGATCATGGGCCACCTTCAGGTCCACTTCGGTCTCTTCCATGGGTTTGAGCAGGGCCCGCTGCACGCCGGTTCTGGATACATCCGGCCCCCAGACGCTGCCGGAGGAGGCGATTTTGTCAATTTCATCCAGGTAAATGATGCCGTACTGGGCCAGCTCAACGTCATCATCCGCGGCGTGGACCAGGTCCCGCACCAGGTCCTCCACATCGCCGCCCACATAACCCGTTTCGCTGAACTTGGTGGCGTCGCCCTTGACGAAAGGCACCCCCAGCTTTTTGGCGATGAGTTTGACCAGGTAGGTCTTGCCCACCCCGGTGGGGCCGATGAGGATGATATTGTTTTTGATGGCCCCTACCCCGCTCTCAGGCTCCCGGCCCCTTTCCAGAAAATGCCGGATGCGATTGAAATGGGTGCAGACCTTGGTGGCCAGAATGCTTTTGGCCTCTTCCTGCTTGATGACGTACTCGTTGAGATAAGCCTCCAGCTCCTCAGGCTTCAAAGAGAAGTTAATCCGGCTCAGCTTGCCGGACTTGGTGCGGTCTTGGGCAGCTTTGTCAGCCTTGGGGATATAATATGGGGAAATCACGTTTGAATGGCTCCTTTGGGGCAGCGGCCGGATTCTTTCCCTTTCTGATCCCGACAATTTTCCTGCTTCGGTAAAATATGCTTGAACCCGTGGCAGCCGTGTGCTCCCGATTTTTTAATTTAATTATATTTCTTCCCACCGTAACCCGCAAGGTCAGAAAGAGCCGTCTGCCTCCGGCGGCAAAGCAGGTCCTTGCCT
>JAFDHU010000040.1 GCA_019308625.1 Deltaproteobacteria bacterium | reverse complement strand
TCGCCTTATCACTCCGGCATCAATCCCGAAGGCGACTATCTCAATCCCCGGGTCTTTGACCTGGCCGCGGCCGGCGCCTTTCAACTGGTGGACCTCCGCCTGCAGTTGCCAGAGTTTTTCCGGCCCGAGGAGGAGCTGGCCACCTTCGCCAGTCTCTCAGAGGCCCGGGACAAGATTGACTATTTTCTGGCCCACGACAATGAGAGGTGCGGCGTCGCGGCCCGGGGGCGACAGCGGTGTCTGGCGGAGCACACCTATGAGCATCGCCTCAAGGAAGCCCTGGCCATTTTGGCCGACTTTTTCCCGGAGCTCCGGGGGCGCCCGCGGCCGGAGCATCCGGTGGACCAGCTCCGCCGGCAGTTTCCTCCGGACCATCCCCTTCAAGCGGTGCTGGCCGCCGTGCCTCCGGAGGTCACGGACCTGGCCGGGGTGGTGGAGCATCTGCAGACCGGAGAGGAGCCCCTTACCGAAGCGGAAGCCCTGTTATGGCTGCTGCATGAGTTTCGCCAGGGACTGCAGCGGGGCAGGTTCTGATATGAACATCCTGGTGATCAATCTCATGCGGCTGGGCGACCTGATTCAGACCAGCCCGGTGCTGCGCCGCCTGCGGGCGGAATACCCCGGGGCCCGGGTGACGCTGCTGGTGATGGACGTCTTTCAGGAGGCAGCCCGGCTCCTGGAAGGGGTGGACCGGCTGATTCTCTTCCCCAGCCTCACCCTTACCGCCGCCTTGGACGGCCAGGGCGGTTGGCCGGAGGCCTACCGGGCCCTGCGGGTCTGGTTTGCCGAAAACCTCTCCCCGCCGCCGGAGATGGTGATTAATCTTACCCCCAACCTTCTGGGCGCTATCCTGAGTGCCGCCCTCGGCAGCCGGAAAATTTATGGTCTGGCCGCGGACCGCCGCCGCGGCGGCTTCACCCTGACGCCCTGGGCCAGCTATGGTCTGATAGCGTCCAGGGCCCGCTTGGCCAACCCCTTCAATCTGGTAGACCTGTTTGTGCGGCAGGCGGGGCTTAGGCCGGACGGTGCTGGCCTGGAGATAGCCGTGCCGCCGGAGGTGTACGAAGAGGTGGGAGCGGCCATCCGGGCCCTGGGGCTGCCGCCGGAAACCTCCCTGGTGGGCATTCTTCCCGGTGCCAGCCGCCCGGAGCGCCAGTGGCCCCCGGAAAATTTCGCCCGCACCGCCGAAATTTTAAGACAGCAGCATCCCTGCCACTTTTTTGTGCTGGGAAGCTCCCGGGAGGCGGCCCTGGGGGAGGTCATCCGCTCCCGGCTCCCCGCCGGGGAGGTGACCCAGTGCCAGGGGCGCACCTCAGTGGCGGTGCTGGCCGCCCATCTTAAGCACCTGGATCTGCTCCTGACCAACGACACCGGCCCCATGCACCTGGCCGCGGCGGTGGGCACTCCGGTTCTGGCCCTTTTCCTGGCCACAGCCCGGGTGCAGGACACCGGCCCCGCTGGCCGGGGCCATATCGCCCTGGAGCCGGAGCTCAGTTGCCATCCCTGCCAAGAACCCTGTCCCCGCCCCCGCTGTCATGCCCTCCTCACTCCGGAGGCGGTGGCGCAGTGGGGGCTGCACCTCCTGGGCCAGAGCCAAGTGCCTCCTCCGGCCGGGGCCGCCAGTCCCTCCCCTCTCCGGGTTTATGGCTCGGATATTGACCCCCTGGGCTATCAGGTCTATCTGCCGCTGGCGCGGCGGCCACTTAATCGCAGGGATTTCTGGCTCTGGGTGCACCGCCTAGCCTGGACCAACCTCCTGGATGGGCGCCCCCCAGAGGCTTGGCGCACCTGGCTGAGGAACACCCTGGCGGGATATTATTTTCCCGCTCCGGAGGACCCGGGAGTCGCCGCAGGCCAGGACGCCTTGGCAGAGCTTCTTGACTTGGCCTACCGGGGACGGGAGGCCGCCCGGGGCATACTCCGGCTGGCGGACCGGGGGCAGCCGGTGCGGCTTCAGCAAAAAGTAGAGGAGATCGCCGCCGTGGATTTGGCCCTAAGGCGCTTGGCAGTGGGCTTCCCGGAATTGGCCTCCCTGGTGGAATTTTTCTTCCAGGAGCAAAGGCGCCAGGGGGAGTCCGAGATGGTGCCCCTGGCCCGGGAGCTGGTTCGGGCCTATACCAATCTGCACCGGCTGGGAAGCGTTTTTCTGGCTGCCCTTGGGGAGCTCGCCACAGAACTTGGCTTCGCCGGAAAAATCCGGCCAAGGCTGGCACAGGAGATGCAAAAAGTTTATCCGGGCAGGGGGAATTACCGCGCCAAACCGGGAGAATATCATGCTGGTGACCATCAATGAACAGATCCTGTCGGAAGATTTTTCCCACCTGCAGAGCCTGGAGGAAGTCCTCGCCGAAATCCACCGGCGCTTCATCCCCGCGGGACAGCAGCTTTTTCAGGTGCATGTCAACGGCGAGTTCTTCAGTGAACGCTATCCCCGGGAATCCCGCTACATTGCCCTGGGGGAAATTTCCCGGCTGGAAGTGAAGACGGTCTCCGACCAGGAAATGGCCCGGATGCTCCTCCACGACGCAGTGCGCCACGCAGGTCTCCTGGCCCAAGCCATTGAGCGCAGCGCCGCCCTGTTCCGCACAGGCTCCGAGGAGGAGGCCAACCACTATTACGCCCAGGTGCTGGAAGCCCTGCGCTGGCTGCTGCAAATCGGGGAGTGCGCCGGCCGGGTCCTCCGGGCCGATCTGAAGACGCTCTCCTCCGAGCACAATGTCCCTGTCTCCCGGTATCTTCGGGACCTGGAGGCTCTACTAGCAGAGATGCAGGAGATGTCCGAAAACGAGGACTACGTGCTGCTGGCGGATTTGCTGGAGTATGAACTTTCCCCCAAGGTGAAGGAATGGCAGGGGATTCTGCAGGAGCTGGCCTGCCGCTGACCCCCTCCCGGCTGGCAGCCCTGGTCGGCCTGACCAAAGCCATAAGCGAAGCGGTGGTCCAGGGCGACCTGAACCGGGCCCTGCTGCTTCTGGAGCGGCGGTACCGGGCCCTCCGTAAGATTGACTGGTCCGCTGAGGGGGTGCGCAGGTTTGAGGCGGAGCTGTCCTCCCTGCGGGAGATGGAAGGCGAAATCCTGCGCTTTTGCCGGAGCTGGCGCCAAGCCTTGGCGAAGCGCCTGGAGGCCGCCCAAGCCGGCCGCCGGCTTCGCCACACTTATGACCGGGAGGAAACTGCGGGACAGTACGTGGATGTGCACCGATAAAGTGAGGGGCGCCGGTGAAGCTACCGGCACCCCTGGTGATTTTTCCTTGGGCCGGGGCTTGGGTGTCCCGGCCCTTTTTCTTGCGGTCTACCGGCCGGAGGTCAGAAAGTCATGGCTGAAGTTGGAGGCCCAGCGGCCGGCACCCATGACCAAGATAACGGTGGCCGTGCCGGTAAAGATATCGGCATTGGCCCGCACCCCGGGTATTTTTTTCAAGCCACCCCCTCAGCGGCAGCCTGCTCCATATAAGTTTTAAGGATCTTGGGAATTTGATCCGGAGACAAGCGACCATAAGTGTCCTCGTTGATGCGAACGGCCGGAGCCAGGGCACAACAGCCGATGCATCTTACCGGCTCCAGGGAAAACAGCATGTCCTCGGTGGTCTCACCGGATTTGATCTTTAGCTCCCTCTCCAAACGATCCAGGAGCCGGGGCGAACCTTTCACAAAGCAGCCGGTACCCAGGCAAACTCTGATGATGTAACGGCCTCGAGGCACCAGGCTGAAGAAGTTGTAAAAGGTGGCCACCCGCAGGATCTCCGCCAATGGAATGTGCAGTTCATCTGACACGTGTTCCAAGGCCGGTCGGGGTAGCCAGTTAAAATGGCGATTAACTCCCAGCAAGACGGGAAGCAGATTGCCGGGCTCATCCCGATACTTGTTCAAAATCGCGCTCACCGCCGCTTCATCAGCGGGCTTGTCATAGGCGGTGCGCGGCCTGGGCAGTTTTTCCGCTACCACTGGGGGCTTATAGACACCGACCCCCGGGGTGGGCAGGACCAAGCGCTCCAAGCACTCCGAAAAACAATTCAGGCAGCGGGCCGCTTCCGTCTGGGCTTGTTCTGGGGTAAAACCCTGGGCAATTTCGTCGAAGCAGGAGCAAGTATATTCGGGAGGTAACGTGGGCATCTGTACCCGAGGCTGGATGACCCCCCCTATCGGGAAGACGCTGGGGCGATGGTGGCGACGTCGCTTCTGCTCCCGACCTTCTCTTAGGTCAACCCCGTGGATATAGCGATCAATGGATTCAGCAGCCTCCAGCCCACCGGCCACCGCGCCGATGGCGATCCAGGGGCCGGTTTGCAAATCGCCCGCGGCAAAGACCCCCGGCCGGGAGGTTTCCAAGGTGACTTCGTCCACCTCCACGGTGCCCCTTCGGGTGAGTTTGATGCCAGTGCCTTCCAGATATGAGACGTCGGCTCGCTGACCGATGGCCGGAATAACCATATCCACTGGGAGTTCAAATTCGGAACCGGGCACCGGGACCGGGCGCCGCCGACCGGAGGCATCGGGTTCACCCAGTTCCATACGCTGACACTCCAGAGCCGTCACTTTGCCGTTGTCAACTTTAATGGCTACCGGGGCTGCCAGGTAAATGATTTCCACGCCTTCACAGATAGCCTGCTCCACCTCCCAGGGATGGGCCGGCATTTCTTCCCGGGTCCGCCGATAGACCAAAGTGACTTTAGAGCCGAGCCGCAGGGCGGTGCAGGCCACATCAATGGCCACATTGCCCCCGCCGATGACGGCCACGTGTTTCCCCAATTTAAAAGGTTCTTTCAGGGCAAACTTGCGGAGGAATTCCACGCCCTGCATTACTCCTTCCGCATCTTCGCCAGGCACTCCCAGTTTCATGCCCACATGGCAGCCTATCGCCAAAAATACAGCCTTATAGCCGTCGGCAAAGAGGCTGTCCAGGGTGAAGTCACGACCCAAAGCGGTATTAAGCTTGAGATCCACCCCCAAGCGCAGGATGTTGTCAATCTCCCGGTCCAAGACGGCTTTGGGGAGCCGGTAATCCGGAATGCCCACCCGGAGCATACCACCGGTTACCGGCAAAGCCTCAAAAATGGTGGGGCGGTAACCCCGGCGGGCCAAGTGGTAAGCGCAAGACAAACCCGCTGGCCCGGAGCCGATAATGGCCACCTTCTCAGGGCGAGCTTCCCCTTTCGGCAACTCTATCTTTTCCACCTCCACCTGGTCAGCGGCAAAGCGCTTGAGGCTGCAAATCGCGATGGGTTCATCCACGATCCGGCGTCGGCATTCCTCTTCACAGGGGTGTGGACAGATACGCCCCAACACCCCGGGCAACGGCAGCTGTTCCATAATCAGCCGAAGCGCCTCCTGGGTTTTGCCCTGATTGATCAACTGCACATAACCCTGGGCATTGATTCCCGCCGGGCAGGTCAAGGTGCAGGGTGCGCTTATTTTGGTGACTTCATGAATCCAGGCGGTAGGGCACACAAAACCGCAGTCACCACAATACTGACACACCTCCATCAGTTCTCCGAAGGGGGTTGAAACCTCCCGTACGGCGCCGCGGCCCACCATCCCGATGACACCCTGCCCCACCACCTCAGAGCACACCCGGGTGCAGAGATCACAGAGAATGCATTGGCTCTCCCCCAAGGGGAAGCTGGGTTTTTCCACCCCCAACTCCTTGGCAATGGAGGCAAGGATAGGCAGCTCGGGACTCCGGGACCACAATAAATCGATGACCAATCGCCGGGCCCGTAACACCCTGGGGGTGTCGGTGGCCACCTCTATCCCCTCGGCTACGGGATAAGAGCAGGAGGCAGTCAGGACGGTGCGGCCGTCGCGGGTAACTTCCACCAGACACAGACGACAGCCGCCATATGGCTTGACGGCCTCGTAATAACAGAGGGTGGGTATTTTTACTCCTACCTGACGGGCTGCTTGCAGAACCGTAGTGCCCTCAGGAACTTCAACCGAATTGCCGTTAATTGTCAGCTTTACCATTGTATGCCTCATTATTCGACAATAATAGCATCAAACTTGCAGCGGTCGTAACAGGTCCCGCATTTGATACATTTTTCTTGGATGATCCTGTGCACCTCTTTTTTGGCCCCTACAATGGCCTCCACCGGACACACCAGGCGACAGCGGCCGCAGCCGTTGCACTTTTCTTCGTCCACTCGGAAGGTGATCAGCGCCTTGCATACCTTGGCAGGACATTTCTTTTGAGTGATGTGGGCCTCATATTCATCCCGGAAGTATTTGACGGTGGTGAGAACCGGATTGGGGGCGGTCTGCCCCAGTCCACACAGAGAAGCATCTTTGATCGTTTCCAGTTGGCCCTGCCCTTCGGTAATGCGTTCCAGGATCTCCATGAGGCGCAAGGTCCCTTCCCGGCAGGGGGTGCACTTTCCACAGGATTCCTCTTTGGTGAAGTCCAAGAAGTACTTGGCCACATTCACCATACAATCCCGCTCATCCATCACGATCATGCCGCCGGAACCCATGATGGAGCCCAACGCCCCCAGAGTTTCATATTCCACCGGGGTATCCAGGTATTCGGCGGGAATGCAGCCGCCGGAGGGTCCTCCGGTCTGGACTGCCTTGAATTCCTTGTTGCCCGCAATACCTCCGCCGATGTCAAAGATCATTTCCCGCAGGGTGGTGCCCAGAGGGATTTCCACCAGTCCGGCGTCAACCACCTTGCCCACCAAGGCAAACACCGTGGTACCCTTACTTCTTTCGGTTCCTAAGGAGGCATACCATTGGCTCCCCCGAGCGATAATGGGGGCAATGTGGGACCAAGTCTTCACGTTATTGATGATCGTCGGTTTCCCCCAAAGACCGGATTGGGCCGGGAAGGGTGGGCGCGGCCGCGGTTCCCCCACCTTGCCTTCGATGGAGGCGATAAGAGCGGTCTCTTCGCCGCACACAAAGGCCCCGGCACCTTCTCGGATCTTGAGCCGGAAAGAAAAATCGGTGCCGAAGATGTTATCCCCCAAAAGCCCGTAGTCCTCAGCTTGCTGAATGGCCTTCTCCAGGCGTTTCAGAGCCAAGGGATATTCAGCTCGGCAGTAGATGTAGCCTTCTTTGGCTCCCACCGCGTAGGCGCCGATGGCCATCCCCTCCAGTACCGCGTGCGGATCGCCTTCCAGGATGCCCCGGTCCATAAACGCCCCCGGGTCACCTTCGTCGGCATTGCAGATGACATATTTTACCTCTCCGGGGTTTTTATAGCAGAATTCCCATTTCAGACCGGTAGGGAACCCGGCGCCCCCGCGGCCTCGTATACCTGAATCCTTGACTGTGGCGATCACCTCTTCCGGGGTCATCTCCTTTAAGACCTTATATAAGGCCTGATAACCCCCGCGGCCGATATATTCCTCAATGCGTTCCGGATTTATGAACCCGCAATTCCGGAGGGCGATCTTCACCTGCTTTTTGAAAAAAGGGACTTCCTGATATAGGGGCACTTCCGCCGGCCATTCCGCCGGATGTGAATTGCCATAGACCTTAAACTGGCCGTCAATAAGGAGCTCCTCCCGGTCAAACCGGCAGAGAAGATTCTCCGGATAAATCTGGTTCTCCTTGATGGCCTCCACCAAGGCGGCCGCCTTGTCGGGGGTCATCCTCTGATAAGACAGCCGTCCCTTGTCGGGATAAACCACATCCACAAGGGGTTCTCGCTGGCAAAAACCGATGCAGCCCGTTATTTCCAAAGCCACATCCAGTCCCAGCTCGGCTATTTTATCGGCCAGGGTCTGGTACACTTTGTCACCGCCGGCAGAAATGCCGCAAGTGGCCATCCCTACCATAATTTTAATCTTCTCGGGGTAAGTAAGCCTTAGCCCCTCAGCTTTCACTGCCTGTAAGTCATCCAGCGTAGTAATCCTCATGATCCAGTCCTTTTTGCCATTAGTTCTCTTGGGTGAGTATGTAGCAAAGACTACACGAAGACCCTGTTGGTCTTCCCCTGGTTAAGAAGCTGCGTGGTCTCAAGGGCAGGCGGACGGCCCTGCCTTGGGGCCATTGGCCGGGTTTTGCGGCACTATCCCCTGCACCAATTTTGAGCCCCAGCCAGACGCAAGGCCTCTCACTGCCAAAATCACCAATAACTCTTATCACGGCTGGGCAAATCGAATCAAGTGATAATTATCACAAAAGCTGGCTTCGGCTTAAATAGGCTGGTAGAGGCCTAGAAATTGTTTCGTTCCGGAAATTCTCCCCACCTCCGGATGTCGGCTGGTTGCGACGCTGGCTTTTTCCCCTGCCCAGTTAAGGGAAGCCGAACAAAAAAACCGGCTTTCAGGCACCAGACCCGTACCGAAAGCCGGCAGGCTGCATCCTTCCAGGCCCCTGACAGGGCCTGGAAGGATGGGATGGTGTCAAGTTAGAACAAGCCGATGACTTTGCCGGTCTTCACGTCCACGTCGACGCGGCGGAAAGCCGGGTCGGAGCTGGTGCCGGGCATCAGGGAAATGGCCCCGCACACCGGGCAGATGAACTTG
Source organism: Deltaproteobacteria bacterium (assembly GCA_019308625.1). GTDB lineage: Bacteria > Desulfobacterota > Desulfobaccia > Desulfobaccales > 0-14-0-80-60-11 > DTHB01. Next base: position 6,216 of record JAFDHU010000040.1, on the reverse strand, counting down.
GCGCCGCTGTAAATGAGGAAGTCCCGCACCGGCAGCCGCCAACCCTTGGGAGTGCCTTTCTTGGTGGGATCATGGGTCAGGCTCAGGTGCGTCTTCACCATCATGGTGGCGTATTCGTTGTACTTGGGATCCGCCTCAAAGCGCTGGGCCTTGGCCACGGCTTCCGGCAGGAAGTCCACGCCGTCGGCGCCGTACACTTCCTTGGCGATGAGTTCCACCCGCTGCCTAAGAGGCATCTCATTGGGGTAAAGGAACTTGAACTCAGGTTTTTCTTTACAGGCCTCCATGACCACGTCGGCGAATTCCAGGGCGCCTTCGCCGCCGTACTGCCAGTGCCGGGACACAGCCACCCGGGCGCCTTCGGCTTCGGCCCTACGCCGGATGAGGTCATGCTCCTCCTTGGAGTCAAAATGGAAGGCGTTGATGCACACCACCGGTTTGATGCCGGACTTTTTCACGGTGCGGATGTGGTGGCAGAGGTTTTCCACCCCGTCTTCCAGCCAGGCAAAGGTCTCTTTGGAGGCCTCAAAATACTGTTTGGGGATGGGACGGCCCGGCGGACAAGGCAGGGCCCCGGCGTTGACCCCGTGATGCTTGAGGCCCCGCACGGTGGCGGTAATCACCGATACATGGGGGGTGAGGCCGCTGAAGCGGCACTTCACGTTCCAGAACTTCTCAAAGCCGATGTCGGCGCCGAACCCGGATTCGGTGACATGGTAGTCAAACAGCTTCAGGCCCACCTGGTCGGCGATGATGGAGGACTGGCCCACCGCGATATTGGCGAAGGGACCGGCGTGCACGAAGCAGGGCTGCTTCTCCACGGTCTGACAGAGAGTGGGGTTGATGGAGGGCACCATCCAGGCAGTCATGGCGTTGCCCACTTCCAGATCCCGGGTGGTGATAGGATTGCCCTTCTTGTCGTAGCACACGGTGATGTTGTTCAGCCTTTCCCTCAGGTCCTCCAGGGAGGTGGTCACCGACAGGATGGCCATGACCTCCGAGGACACCGCGATGCCGAACTTGGAGGCCATCATGAAGCCGTCCATCTTGCCGCCCAAGCCGATGATAATGTTGCGCAGGGCCTGGGCGCAGAAGTCCATGATCCAGCCCATCTCAAAGTTCTTGGGGTCAATGTTCAGGCGCTTGAGGTTACGCTTGGCCAACTGCTCGTCGTCATAGTTGAACTCATGCTGCAGGCGGGAGGTGGCAGCCACCATAGCCAGGTTGTGGGCGTTCATGATGTTGTTGATGTCGCCGGTGAGGCCCAGGGAGAACTCGGTCATGGGAATGAGCAGGGAGATGCCGCCGCCGGCCGCGGTGCCCTTGATGTTCATGGTGGGGCCGCCGGAAGGCTGCCGGATGGCGCCGCCCACATTCACGCCCCGCTTGCCCAGGCCTTCGATCAAGCCCATGGTGCAGGTAGTCTTGCCTTCCCCCAGAGGGGTGGGAGTGATGGCGGTGACCTCGATGTAGTAGCCGTCGGGCTTGTCTTTCAGGCGCTCCAGGCACTTCAGGTAGTCAATGCGTCCGATTTTCTGACCGTATGGAATGCGTTCCTCTTTGGGAATTCCTAGCTTCTCGCACATCTCGTCGAAGGGAATCATTTCCGCTTCGGCGATTTCGGCAATCTGCCAGTCCGACATTTTGGTAGGATCATACTTCGCCATATACGGGCCTCCTTAAAAATTAATGTTGTTTGCTGAAACTCTTGCTTTCTTTTCCGGGCTGGGCCAGCCCGGTGATTTCCACATCAGCCAGTAAGCCTGGGGGGCAGGGGGCCTTTGTGCTCATACTTTTTTTCACATGCGCCACCATTTAAACTTCCTCAAGACCGTTTGTCAATAAAATTTTGACTTCCAAATCTCCCTTGATTGAAAATCATTAGAAATTTTTCCATTTGACAAAAGGCGGGCTGGGGCCTAAAATTGTGAATTGAAGTACAATATTTTCCTGCCCTGTCGCCTTGCAGGGAGGCGGGAGAGGAAAAAATTTTTTGCACATATTTTCAATTGGCCTGGGATGAGGCCCTCCTCCGGAGGCATTCCAAAAGCGGCTGATGGCAGGAGGAAGTAAGGGAATCGAAGGCTTAGAGGAGGCATTCATGGTAGTCGCGGAGTCAAAACCGATCGGGGAAATCTTGGAGATGATCAAGGATTGCAAGAAGGTTCTGGTGGCCGGATGCAAAGGCTGCGTCACCGTCTGCAATTCGGGAGGTGAAAAGGAAGTAGGCATCCTAGCGTCGGAGTTGCGTATCGCCCGCAAAACCTCCGGCAACGATCTGGAAGTCCTGGAATATACTTGTGAGCGGCAATGCGACCCGGAATACATTGAACCCCTGGACGACCTGGTCAAAGAGGTGGACGCGGTGGTGTCCATCGCCTGCAGCGTGGGACCGCAGTATATCGCCGCCCGTTACCCTTATCTGCCGGTTTATCCGGGTCTGAACACCGTCTTTATCGGGGGCTCGGTGGAGCACGGTGTTTTCAAGGAATACTGCCAGGCCTGCGGCAGCTGCATCATCGGCGATTTCGGCGGCTTGTGCCCGGTGGCCCGGTGCGCCAAACAACTGATGAACGGACCCTGTGGCGGTTCCTCGGGCGGCAAGTGCGAAGTGGGCAGGGGCGAAATCGACTGCGTCTGGCACTTGATTTATGAGCGCCTGAAGAACTTAGGACAGCTTCACAAGCTGGAGGAGCCCTGGGGCTACAAGAATTGGGCCACCAGTCGTGAGGCCGGACCGCGCACCATGATTCGGGAGGAGTTGAGGAAATGACAGTGACTGCCGGAAGCAAACTGGAAAAAATCCTGAAAAGCGGCCAGAAAGCCGTAACCTGTGAATGCGGGCCGCCCCGAGGGGCCGATGCGGAGCACTTCCGGCACAAGGCCCAATACCTGAAAAACTGCGCTGACGCCGTCAACGTCACCGACAACCAGACCGCGGTGGTGCGGTTTTGCTCTATGGCAGCCTGCCGCATTCTCATGGACATGGGCATTGAGCCGGTGATGCAGATGGTCACCCGGGACATGAACCGCATCGCCCTGCAAAGCAACGTGCTGGGCGCCGCGGCCCTGGGGATTAAAAATCTGTTATGCCTCACCGGAGACCACCATACCTTCGGCGACCATCCCCAGTCCAAGAACGTGCACGACCTGGATTCCGTGCAGTTGCTGGACTGTGTAAGGCGCATGCGGGATGAAGGCAAGATGATCAGCGGCACCGAAGTGGAAGGCCGGCCGGCCATGTTCATCGGCGCCGCGGCCAACCCCTTTGCCGATCCCTTTGAGTTCCGGGTGGTGCGCCTGGCTAAAAAAATCAAGGCCGGGGCCCAGTTTATTCAGACCCAGTGCATCTATGACATGGAGCGCTTCGGCAAGTTCATAGAAATGGCCAATGATATGGGCCTGACGGAAAAGTGTTACATCCTGGCGGGCATCACCCCCTTCAAATCCGTGGGCATGGCCAACTACATGAAGAAGTTCGTCCCCGGCATCATCGTGCCGGATGAATACATCACCCGGCTGAAAGGGGTTCCCAAGGACAAGGTGGCCGAAGAAGGCATCAAAATCGCTGTGGAGCAGATCCAACAATGCCTGGAGATGAAGGGCGTGGCCGGCATCCATCTCATGGCCATTGAATGGGAGGAAAAGGCTCCGGAGATCCTGGAGAAGGCCGGACTGCTGCCTCGGCCCCAGGTGGATTAAAGACGGCGCCCACCACAGCCCGGCCCTCCGGCCGGGTTTTTTTATGACTTTTTCCGGTTTTCACTTGGCCTTTTTTGGTTTAAAAGAGGAGAGAGGACTGATTGGCCTCTGATACCCGCAAGGCCGTCCGGCCGGGAGGTTACGCCGTGGAACAAAAACCATCCTCTGAAACTCCGGTCTCCATTCAGCCTGACACTTTGGCCCTGAAGCAAAAGGCCGAAGAGGAAGGTCTGGAAACCATCTGGGAACGTTTCGCCGCGCAGCAGCCCGAGTGCGGCTTTTGCCAGTTGGGCCTGAGCTGTCGCATATGCGCGATGGGGCCCTGCCGCATTGATCCCTTTGGAGATGGGCCCCAGCGGGGCATCTGCGGGGCAGACGCCGACATCATGGTGGCCCGGAACTTGGCCCGCATGGTGGCCGGCGGAGCCGCCGCTCATTCGGACCACGGCCGCGACCTGGTGGAAACCCTGCTGGCCGTGGCCGAAGGCCACGCCCCGGGCTACCAGCTTACGGACCTGGCCAAACTGGATCGCATCGCCGCTGAATACGGCGTGGCGCCGGAGCTGCCGCCCCTGACCAAGGCCCGGGAACTGGCCCTGGCCATGATGGAAGAGTATGGGATCAAAAAAGGTCACCTCACCTTCACCAAGCGCCTCCCCGCGACCCGTCTGGAGAAGTGGCAGGCCTTAGGCATCACCCCTCGGGGAATTGACTGGGAAATAGCCGAAATGATGCACCGTACCCACATGGGAGTAGATAACGACCCGGTCAATCTCTTGCTCCAGGCCCTGCGCACCGCCCTGGCCGACGGCTGGGGCGGCTCCATGATCGCCACGGAGCTCTCTGACATCCTCTTCGGTACCCCCCAGCCGGCCGCCTCCCAGGCCAATATCGGGGTGCTCAAGGCGGACCAGGTGAACATCATCCTGCACGGCCACAATCCGCTGGTGTCGGAAATGGTGGTCCGGGCCGCTCAGGACCCCGAGCTTCTCCAGCGAGCCAGGGAGTTGGGGGCCCAGGGCATCAACCTGGTGGGGCTGTGCTGCACCGGCAACGAAGTGCTTATGCGCAAAGGCATCCCCATGGCTGGCAACCATCTGGTACAGGAACTGGCTCTCATCACCGGCGCGGTGGAGGCCATATTGGTGGACTACCAGTGCATCCTGCCCTCCCTGGGGGACCTGGCCGCCTGTTATCACACCATCTTTTTCAGCACCTCCCCCAAGGCCAAGTTTCCCAAGGCCACCCATCTGGCTTTCACCCCGGAAACCGGCGAGGCCCTGGGTCGGGAGGTCGTGGCCCGGGCGGTGGAAAATTACGCCCGCCGTAACCCAGAGCGGGTCTTCATCCCGGCCTCGCCCGTCCAGCAGTTCACCGGCTTTTCGGTGGAGGCCATCCTCGCGGCCTTAGGTGGCACCCCGGAACCCCTCCTTGAGGCCATCAAGGCCGGGCAGCTTCGAGGCGCAGTCGGGGTGGTGGGCTGCAACAACCCTAAAGTCACCCAGGACTTCGGTCACACTACCCTGACCCGGGAACTCATCGCCCGGGACATCCTGGTACTGGATACCGGGTGCGCCGCGGTGGCCCATGCCAAGGCGGGGCTCAAGGTACCGGAGGCCGCAGAGCTGGCCGGAGACGGCCTCAAGGCCGTGTGTCGGTCCCTGAATATTCCGCCGGTGCTCCATATGGGCTCCTGTGTGGACAACACCCGCATCCTCGCCCTGGTGGCGGCCCTGGCCCAGGCCCTGGGAGTGGACACGGACCAATTGCCGGTGGCTGCCGCGGCACCGGAGTGGTACTCCGAGAAAGCCGTAGCCATTGCCTCCTACGCAGTGGCCAGCGGCGTGTTCACCGTTCTGGGGGTGGTTCCGCCGGTCCTGGGCAGCAAGACAGTCACCGAGGTGCTGCTGAAGGGCCTCACCCAGCACTTAGGCGCCTGCTTCGCAGTGGAGCCCGACCCCAAGAAGGCCGCTGCATTGATAATCCGACATATTGAAGAAAAACGGCGAGGGCTGGGGCTGGAGGCCCGAGGAGTTTGAGCGGCCGCCGGCGGCAGGGGGCAGGTCGGAAAAAGCTCGGCCCCCCTCCGCCGGTCCCCTTGGGGCCCTTCCAGTCGCCAAGTCTGTCTTCTCCGGCTATGACCGGCTCCGCCTGCTGGCGGGGCTGGCTTTTTTATTTCCTGGCTGGCGGCTGACTGCCCGAGAATTATTATGCTCTTGCTTCTGAGGCCCTTGACTATATTCATTTATCCGGTTATTTAATAAGCATGAAAAAACAAGCCCAGTTTTTCAAAGGCCTGGCTGACGAAACCCGGCTCAAAATCCTCTGGCTTCTTATTGGGGAGGATGAGCTCTGTGTCTGCGACATCATGAATGTCCTGGGCATCACCCAGTCCAAGGCTTCCCGCCACCTGCGCTACCTCTACAACCTGGGCCTGGTCACCGACCGCCGGGACGGCCTGTGGATGTACTACCGCCTGAACGTCGCCCCCGGCAGCCTAAAGGAAAAGCAGTT
>JAFDHU010000039.1 GCA_019308625.1 Deltaproteobacteria bacterium | reverse complement strand
ATACATCACCGCCACTCGGGTACAGACCTGAGAGATGACGCTGAGGTCGTGGGAGATGAAAAGATAGGTGAGCCGGTGTTTGGCCTGCAGTTCCATGAGCAGGTTAAGGATCTGGGCCTGGATGGAGACGTCCAGGGCGCTCACCGGCTCATCGGCCACAATCAGCCGGGGCCGCAGGGCCAAGGCCCGGGCGATGCCCAGGCGCTGGCGCTGGCCTCCGGAGAATTCGTGGGGGTAGCGCTCCAGGTGCTCGGGGCTTAAGCCCACCTCTAAGAGAAGCTCTTCCGTCCACTGACGGCGCTGGGCGGCGCTTCCCAGGCCATGAATGACAAAGGGCTCCTCCAGGATGCGTTTGACCGTCATGCGGGGATTGAGGGAGGAGTAAGGATCCTGAAATATGATCTGCATCTGCCGCCTCAGCTTTTTCAGGCGGGCGGCGGGCAGCCGGAAGACGTTTTCCCCGGCAAACCACACCTCCCCCCGGGTGGGGGGCAGCAGGGCCAGGATGATACGGGCCAAGGTGGACTTGCCGCAGCCGCTCTCCCCCACCAGGCCCAGGGTTTCGCCTTCCATGAGGGCCAGATTCACGCCGTCCACCGCCTTGAGCAGCGGCCCCGTCCCCCATGCCCCGGTGAGGCGGAAATAGCGGCTCAAGTTTCGGGTTTCCAGGAGGATGTCCGGCATTGGTACCAGTGCCTGTTTATCTGCTGGGGACCTTACGATTGAACAGTTTCAGGCCGTCCGCTCCATCTGTTCAGAGCTTCATTTGACTGAATTTTTAAATGCGGCCGAATCATGGGTGCCTTCTCACTGGAACAGCCAGCAGCGCACCCGGTGGCCGGGGCCGACCTCCACCCAGGGGGGCGCCTCCAGGCAACGGGGCCGGGCCTCCGGGCAGCGCTCCCGGAACAGGCAACCGGCCGGAGGTTCATACAGGTTGGGGACCTGGCCGGGGATGGCGGCCGCCACCCGGCCTGGCGGGTGGTGAAAGTCCAACTTGGGGACGGAGGCCAGCAGACCTCGGGTGTAAGGATGGCTGGGGCGGCGGAACAGCTCCCCGGTGGCCGCCTCCTCCACCAGCAGGCCGGCGTACATCACCGCCACCCGGTCCGCGGTCTGGGCCACGATGCCCAGATTGTGGGTGATGAAAAGCACGGCCAGTCCCAGTTCGTCCCGCAGGGTCTTGAGCAGGGCCAGAATCTGGGCCTGGATGGTGACATCCAGGGCCGTGGTGGGCTCATCGGCGATGAGCAGTTCGGGGTCGCAGGCCAAGGCCATGGCGATAAGAACCCGCTGGCGCAGGCCGCCGGAGAGCTGGTGCGGGTACTGGGACAGGCGCCGGGAGGGATCGGGCAGGCCCACCCGGGCCAGGACCCGGGCGGCTTCAGCCAGGGCCTCCCGCCGGGAGAGGCCCCGGTGCTGCCTAAGGCCTTCGGCCACCTGCTCGCCGATGGTGAACACCGGGTTCAAGGCGGTCATGGGCTCCTGGAAGACCATGGCGATCCGGTCGCCCCGGATGTCCCGAAGCCGCGGCTCCGGCAAACGGAGCAGGTCCTGACCGTGAAACAAAATTTCCCCCGCCACCTCCCCTGGCGGACAGGGAATGAGCCGCAGGATAGATAAGGCGGTGACTGTCTTGCCGCAACCGCTCTCCCCCACCAGGCCCAGGGTTTCCCCGGGGGCCAGGGCCAGGTCCACGCCGCCTACGGCCCGGAGACGGCCACCAGGCAGGTGGAAATGGACCTGGAGGCCGCGAATTTCCAGAAGCTGAGAGTCAGCGGGCATCACCGCATCAGGACAAAAGGCTGGGCTGCCAGCGCTCTTAGCCCTGTATCCGGTAGAAACATTTCCCTGGGAAGCAGGGCGGCCGAGCCCCTTTCGGCATTGCCGGGGGGCTTCCCCTTCTGCCCCGAGAGCCAATCCCCAGGCTCCGGAAAGCTGGCGAAGGGCCTTCAATCTCCGGTATCCTCCAGGGGAAGCCGCAGGGTGAAGGTGGTGCCCTTCCCCGGGGCACTGTCGGCCAGGATGTGGCCGCCGTGCTCCTCCAGGATGTTCCGGCAGATGGCCAGACCCAGGCCGGTGCCTTTCTCCTTGGTGGTGAAATAAGGCTGAAAAATCCTGGCCCTCACCTCCGGAGGCATGCCTTCTCCGGTATCCGAAATGCTGACCTCGGCTTGGCCCTCCTGCACCCTGGTGGCCACCGTCAGCTCACCCCCCCGGGGCATGGCCTCCAGGGCGTTTTTGAAAATATTAACCAGCACCTGGTGGAGCTGCTGGGGGTCAAAGCGGAGCGGCGGCAGGGGGGCGTCCCGGAGGCGGTGCACCCGGATGTGCTGCTCCGCGAAAGCCTCCTGAAACAGGTCCAGGGTCTCCTCCAGGAGCTCCTCCAGGTCCCCTAACCGCTTTCTGGAGGGCGGGCGCCGGACAAAGTCCCGCATTTCGGCGATCATGGCTTCCAAGCGGCCTACTTCCTCCACCATGATGCCCAGTTTTTCCCGCTCCTTGGGGCCCAGGGCCGGGGCCCTCTGCAGCTGCCGGGCAAAGCCGCCGATGATGGCCAGGGGGTTTTTGATTTCGTGGGCGATATGGGTGACGGTGTTGCCCACCGCGGCCAGGCGCTCGGATTGCAGCAGACGCTCCTGCATCTCTTTGTATTCGCTGATGTCCCGGATGATGCCGGTGAAGTACAGGTTGCCGCGAATTTCGGCCACCGAGAAGGAAATGCTCATAGGGAACTCGCTGCCGTCCCGGCGTTGAGCCGTAAGCTCCACATGCCGGCCGATGACCCGGGGCTCCCGGGTGGCCAGGAAGCGGCGCACGTATTCGTGATGCACTTCCTTGTGAGGGGGTGGGATAAGAATCCTCAGATCCTGGCCCAGGGCCTCCTGTCGGGTATAACCCAACATCTTTTCGGCCCCGTAGTTGTAGCCGATGATGCGGTGATTTTCGTCAATAGTGACCACAGCGTCGGTGACGGTAAGCAGGATGCCGGAGTTGACCTCAATTTTCTGGCGCAGCTCGTAAAACTGGCAAAGCAGGCTTTCCAGCACCGGGGCGCCGGGCCCGGTGACCAGGTTGGCCGGCCCTTCGGGAGGGGTGCCGGGAAGCCGGGCAGTTAGGTTGTGCGGGTCCAGAACGGTTTCCGGCCGCGCCTCCCGGGAGCCGCCCTGGAAAAAATCCACCTGGATAAAGGGGTAGCCCAACACGGAGTAGGGCAGGGCCAAGGGCAGGCAGGCGGCGTAGTCGCGCTCCACGATAATGGCGATGCGGATGGTGTCGGAATTTCTGGACATAACGGCTGCCGCTGTTCTGAGGGAACGCCGCGGTTTTCAGGGCGGGGAATCAGAGCCGGGGGCCGAACCCTGAAATCCGGCGGTCTTTATTCCTCAAAGCGCTTGAACACCAGGGTGGCGTTGGTGCCGCCGAATCCGAAGGAATTGGACACCGCATACTTAAGGGGCGCTGCCCGGGCTTGGTCCATCACGTATTCCAGGCCTGCACATTCCGGGTCCAGCTCGGTAAGATTGATGGTGGGCGGCACCACGCCATCCTTGAGGGACAGCACCGTGAAAATGGCCTCCACGGCGCCGGCAGCGCCCAGCAGGTGGCCGGTCAGGGACTTGGTGGCGCTGACCAGGGGTTGCCTGCTCCCAAAGAGCTCCAGAATGGCCCGGGCTTCGTTCTTGTCCCCCACCGAGGTGGCGGTGGCATGAGGATTGACGTAGTCAACCTCCTCCGGGGAGATGCCGGCATCCTTTAAAGCCATGAGCATGCAGCGCTTGGCCCCTTCCACGTGGGGGTCGGTGATGTGGTAAGCGTCGCCGCTCATGCCGAAGCCGATGATTTCCGCATAGATCCTGGCTCCCCGGGCCAAGGCGTGCTCCAGTTCCTCCAGGGCCAGGATGCCAGCCCCTTCAGCCATGACAAAGCCACAGCGCTTGGCATCAAAGGGCCGGCTGGCCGCGGCCGGCTGGTCATTGTAGCCGGTGGCCAGGGCGCCCATGCGGTAGAAGCCAGTGATGGTCAAAGGGGTAATGGCCGCTTCGCTGCCGCCGGCGGCCATCAGATCCGCCTCCCCCAACTGGATGGAGCGCAGGGCCATGCCGATGGCATGGGAGCCGGCGGCGCAGGCGGTGGACAGGGCGATATTGGGGCCCTTGGCTTTGAAGGTGATGGACACATTGCCCGCCGCCAAGTTGGGGATCATTTTGGGCACCAAGAAGGGGGACACCCGACGCACCCCCTCCCGGATGAGCCGTAGCATGGACTCTTCCCAGGAGCCCACCCCGCCCATACCGCTGGCGATGATGACTCCCGCCCGGTCCGGATCCTCGGCTTCCAGGTCCAGACCCGAGTCATTGATGGCCTCCAGGGAGGCGGCCAGGGCAAACTGGGTGAACCGGTCGGTGTACTTGACCTGTTTTAAGTCCTCTTTGGTCACGTTTTTCTTGCGGGAATGGAGAATCTCCTTCAGGTCAAAGCCGACGACCTCACCGCCGATGATGGGGAAATCATCCGGAACCTTGTAGGTCTCGAAAAACTCCGGGGTAAAGCTGCTGAGGCGCGTAATCCCGGACTCGCCGGCCAAGATGCGGGACCAAATGGTGGGTGCGTCAAGCCCCAGAGAAGTCACCATGCCCACACCAGTGACCACCACCCGCCGCAGGTCTACGGGCTTTTTCCCTGCCATGTGTCAAGCCTCCGAAAAAGTGCAAATACGTTAGGTTTTAATAGAAGCCAGAAGATAATTCACTTATCACCCCGAGCTGAAAGCCAAGGGTCCAGATGCTTCGGCCCCTGCAGGGCCTCAGAATGATCAGAATGACAGGAAATCAATCATTTTGAGCATTAATTTTTTCCGAAAAGCACGTGATCCGTTCACGGTTCTTCCCAGAAACTGCCGCGCCGGGCTCTCTCGGGCCGGCGGCGCTTCCATAGGTACTCCCCCGTTACTCTAACAAAGTCAGCCGGAAATGACACCTGTCTTTTTTGGGCCGGTTCGGAGCCGCTGCCAGCATAAAAGTTCATCTGATATTATTCAGAGCGGCGGAAAGATGCAAGGTGCAAGCTGGCCAGAAACAGGCGGTCTGTGTCTGCCGTCCGGATGCGTCCGCCGCAGCCCCAAATTTTGCTTGAATACGGGGACCGCAAAGGGTAAAAGGGGCCAAAGGCCGTCTCCCGGAGCCGGAGGCTGGCGGCCAGCAAATCTGGAGACCGCTCCGGCAGGCCCGGCGGTACCGCCCTGACTTTTATGAACCAGAAAGTGGAAACCTACTCCGGTGGCCGGCTGCACGAGCGGCCTCGGCGATTCCTCTGGCAGGGCCAGTGGCTTCAGGTGGAGGAGGTTCTGGACCGCTGGCAGACCCCCGAGTATCTGGGCTTCACAGTGAAGGCCCAGGACGGCCGCGTCTACCAGTTGCGCTACCGGCATCAGCAGGATGCCTGGGAAATCTCCGACGCCTGAGCTGGCTTATGGTGTAAGCGGAAAAAAGCATTTACTTTTTTGCCACGGGTGCGGTAAAATTCCCCTGTTTATAAAAACAGCCTGCCATCCTATTTTCCGGGGAATATTCGAAATACGCGAGGGGTAACCATGAAATGCCGAGTCTCTCCCACTTACATGGAGAAATTGTATTCTTTTTACTCCCCCTTTTATGATCATGTTTTTGGACACCTCCTGTCTCCGGGAAGAAGGCAGTCCTTCAAGTACCTGGACCCGCGCCCCCACCAAAAAATTCTAGAAATCGGCGTAGGTCCTGGCTCCACCCTGGAATACTACCCCCCTTACACCCAGGTAGTGGGTATTGATATCTCGGCAGCCATGATCGCCAAGGCCCGGGAAAAGGCCAGCAAACTCAACAGCGGGAGCTCCTTTGAATTTCATGTCATGGATGCCGCCCGTCTGGATTTCCCTGACAACCATTTTGACGCGGTGATGAGCGCCTATGTCATCACCACAGTCCAGGACCCTCACCGAGTCTGCCGGGAAATGCTCAGAGTGGTCAAGCCCGGCGGACAAATCATCGTGGTCAACCACACCCGCGGCCAGAACGGCAGTTACTGGAACCGCCTGGAAGACCTTCTGGCACCTCTGTTCGTGCGCATCGGCTTCACCACCGACCTGGACGTCATCCAGGTGATGAAGGACGCCGGCATCACGGTGCAGTACGCCATCCGTTGCAATCTGTTGAACACCGGCCGCATCATTTTGGGAACCAAGCAATAGACTTGGGTCGGCTATTCACCTGCCGGAAGGAATTCGAGGGAAAAGAGGCCCCGGGACCCCAGGCCTTTTCCCTCGTTGCGCCTTTAGGCCGCAGGCCGAGAACAAAGAACCGCTTCGCCGACGTCCCGTCGGCGCCGTCCTGCCAGGGACGGTGGTCAGGCATGGGGCGCGGGCTCCGAGGGCAAGATGAAAGTTACCGAAAAATCCTTTGTGTCCATTGATTATGTCATCCGCCTCCCGGAAGGCCAAACCTTCCCCCCGGACGGCAACCCGGAAACTCTGTCCTTCTGCCTGGGCCACGGCGTGTTGCCCCGCGCCCTGGAAGAAGCCATGGTGGGCATGCAGGTGAACGAAAGCAAGTCAGTTCACCTGCCTGCCGCGGAGGCTTACGGCGAGGTGGATGAAGAGCTCATCACCGAGGTGAGCCGGGAAGACTTTGAAGAAGGGGTGGAGCTGCGCCCGGGGTTGGTTTTTGAAACCAGGGACGAGGACGACAACCCGGTTTACTTTGTGGTTTCCGAAGTAAAGGGCGATAGAGTGGTCATTGATTTCAACCACCCGCTGGCCGGCAAGGATGTGGACATTGAATTCACCGTAAAGCTGGCGCGGGAGGCTACCCTGGAAGACCTGGAGGGCGGTTGCCAGTGTCCCGCCTGCCGTGCTGAAAAAGGCTAGCCTCCCCCAACCTTGGAGGGCTCTCTCTGGACATCCGCTCCCACCCGGCAGCCGAAACCATGCCCCCGGACAGAACTGCCCGAGAGCGCTATCCCTGGATGCGGCATTATGACCCGGGCGTCCCGGTGGAGCTGGAGCTTCCGGAGGAGCCAGTGCCTTGGCTGCTCAGCCAGGCCGCGTCTCAGGCCCCCGAGGCCTCGGCCCTGGAATTTTTCGGGAAGACCCTGAATTACCGGGATTTTCGGGAACAGACCCTGAGGGCGGCCCGGGCCTTGCAGGATCTGGGCCTGCAGCCGGGGGAGCGCTTGGCGGCCCTCCTGCCCAACTGCCCCCAACTGGCCATCGCCTACCACGCCACCCTGCACTTGGGCGGCGTGGCGGTGCTCCTGAATCCTCTGCTCTCTCCCAGGGAAATTAGCCAGCAGCTCACTGACTCCGGCAGCCGCTACCTGGTGGTATTGGACCATCTGCTGCCCAAGGCGGGGGAGGCCTTGAAAGAGCTGGACCTGAAAGGCGTGGTGGTGTCCCGCCTGACTGATTACCTGCCTTGGCCCCTGAACTGGCTTTATCCCTTCAAGGCTTGGCGGCAGGGATTGCCCCGGGGCTGGCCGCCAGACCCCCGAATGCTCCCCTGGAGCCGTCTTTTGCAGGCTCCACCTCTGGACGGAAAGCCGGTTCCTGCCGTCCGGGACATCGCAGTGCTGCAATATACCGGCGGCACCACCGGCACCCCCAAGGCCGCGATTCTGACCCATGGGAACCTGATGGCCAATGTGGCCCAAATCAACGCCTGGATGAACCGGGTGCAGTACGGCCGGGAACGGGTGGTGGGCCTGCTGCCTTTTTTCCATTCCTTCGGGCTGACCGTGTGTCTGAACTGGGCCGTGTCCCAGGCCGCCCAAGTCATCGTGCTGCCCCGCTTTGAGATGGAGGGCTTCCTGAAGATGCTGCGCCGGCACCGGCCCACCGTCCTGCCGGGGGTGCCCACCTTGTTTACCGCCCTCATTAACCACCCCAAGCTCCCGGAAATTGATTTGTCGGCCCTGTGGTGCTGCGTCAGCGGCTCAGCCCCCCTGCCCTTGGAGGTTCGGGAGAAATTTGAGGCGCTCTCCGGCTGCCGCATTCTGGAAGGCTACGGCTTGACGGAGGCCAGCCCGGTAACTCATTTCAACCCCTTTGAGGGCAGGCGTCCACCCGGAAGCATCGGGCTTCCCTTTCCCGGTACTGTGGCCAAGGTGGTGGATGAGGAAACCGGTACCCGGGAGCTGCCGCCGGGGGAGGTAGGGGAGCTGTGTCTCCGGGGTCCGCAGATCATGGCAGGCTATTGGGGCAAGCCGGAGGAAACCGCCCAGGCCCTGCGGGACGGCTGGCTGTACACCGGAGACCTGGCCCGGATGGATGAGGACGGCTATTTTTATATAATTGATCGTAAGAAGGACATGATTATCAACGGCGGCTTCAAGATTTTCCCCCGGGAGGTGGAGGAGGTGCTTTACCAGCATCCCGGGGTGAAAGAGGCCGTGGTTTACGGGCTGCCGGACTCTTACCGGGGGGAGGTGGTGAAAGCCGTGATCGTCCCCCGGGAAGGATTTCAATTGGCGACCAGCGATATTGAAGAATACTGCCGGCCCCGGCTGGCGGCCTACAAGGTGCCCAAAGTTATTGAATTCCGCCGGGAATTGCCCAAGAACATGGTAGGCAAGGTGCTGCGGCGGAAGTTGCGGGAGGAGGACGGGCATGGGGAGGCTTAGGCCCCTCCCACGTCATGAAAATGAGCTTCAGGCAGACCCTGCACTACTATTGGCTGAAGTTTAAAGGACTGCAGGACAGCCCCCAGAAACTGGCCTGGGGCATGGCCCTGGGGGTGTTCATCGGCATGACCCCCACCGTCCCCTTCCATACCGTAACCATTTTATTCCTGGCGCCGCTGCTCAGGGTCTCTCCGGTCACTGCCTTGATGGGCATGTGGGTCATGAATCCTCTGACCGTGGCCCCCATATACCTTGCCGCTTACAAGGTGGGCAAACTGGTGGTTTTCCGGCAGACTCCCCTGACCATTCCGGCGACTCTTGACCTGCACGCTCTTTTGGGACTGCTGTGGCGAGGCGGTCTGGCCCTGCAGGTGGGCGGCCTGATCATTGCTTGGCCTCCGGCCTTCCTGGCCTATTTCCTGACTTTATGGGCGGCCAAACGCCTCCAGCGGGCCAAATCCGCCGAACCGGGCCGAACTGACCGTGTCTCTCCCCTCTCCCCAAAACATCCTGCGTCGCCTGGGTCTGAAACCTAAGAAGTCCCTGGGGCAGCACTTCCTGATACACACCCATCAGGCCCGGCGCATCATCCAGGCTTTGGCACTGACTCCCCAGGATACGGTGGTGGAGATCGGTCCGGGCCTGGGAGCCCTCACGGTGCTGTTGGCGGAGCAGGCCCGGGAGGTGGTGGCCCTGGAGGTGGACCGGACCTTGGCCGCCTACCTTAGCCGGGAGCTCTTTGCCGCCACACCCAAGGTCCGCATCATCCAGGAAGATGTGCTGAAGTTTGATCTTCTTCGGCTCTGCCGGGAAACCGGCCAGCCCCTGAAGCTGGTGGGAAACCTGCCGTATCACATCACCTCGCCCCTCCTGTTTAAATTAATGGAAGAAAAAGAGGCTCTTTCCCTGGCGGTGCTCATGGTTCAGGAGGAAGTGGGCCACCGCCTGCTGGCCGGACCGGGGAGCAGGGACTACGGCATCCTCAGCATCCTGGCCCAGTACCACTTCTGCCTGAGTCGCCTGTTTTCTCTGGGCCCGGGGAACTTCTATCCTTCCCCCCAGGTAAACTCGGTGGTGCTTAAGCTGGAACCCGCATCCCCTGAGCCCCGGGCTTGGGATGAAGGCACCCTTCACCGGGTGGTCAAACTGGCCTTCAGCCGCCGCCGCAAAACCCTGAAAAACACCCTGGCCGGACAGGCCGCGGCTCTGGGCCTGAGCCCGGAGCAGGCTCTGGACCTTATGCTGGAAGCCGGCATTGATCCCGGCCACCGCGCCGAGACCTTGGAAGTGGCCCAGTTTGTGGATTTGAGCAACCGGATTCAGGCAAAGGTGGCAGAAAAGCGCGGGGGATAGGGTAGGGGACTTCCCCGGGGGCTGTTGGCGGCCTTGGGCCGGGGATCCGAGGGAGCGTGGGGGGATATGGCTTGCTTGTTCCAGGCCTACAAGGCCGATAGGGCAACGAGGCTAGAGAAGTGCAGAGTGGTCGGGAGCCTTCCGGCCCTCCTCCGGAGTTAAACTTTTTGTCTTCCGGCGAATCCGGTTACAATTTTTATGAAGCCGAAAAGCCCCTGGAGGATCATCCCGGCCCGCAATGCCGCACGGCAGTTTTCAAAATGACCGCTTCCGGCCCTGAATCCCGCACCTACCGCACCCGGGTGGCCCGCAAGGGCCTAGTCTCCTTCCGGGTGGCGGTCAGGGAAACCGATCTGCTGGTGTTGGCGGCCCGAGACCTGAGCCGCACCGTGCGGGAGGTGGTGGTTCGGGAGCGTCAACAACTGGAGCGCTACATTGAGGCCCACCCGGAGTTCGTGACCGCCTTGGCGCCTTGGCCGGAAGACCTTTTTGCTCCGCCGGTAGTGCGGGAAATGATTGCTGCAGGGCGAAGGGCGGGGGTGGGCCCCATGGCCGCGGTGGCCGGGGCCTTGGCCGAGCAGGCGGGCCGGGCCCTCCTGCCTGTCAGCCCCGAAGTCATCGTGGAAAACGGCGGGGATATTTTTCTCAAGGTCACCCGGGCCGCCACCGTGGCTGTTTATGCCGGCGCCTCTCCCTTAAGCCACCGGGTGGGCTTAAAGATCGACCCCTTGCTGGGCCCCCTGGGGGTTTGCACCTCTTCCGGGACCGTGGGCCATTCCTTCAGCTTTGGCCGGGCCGACGCCGCCTGTGTGCTGGCCCCCTCCACCGCGTTGGCCGACGCCTGCGCCACGGCCCTGGGCAACCGGGTGCCGGATGCTGGAGCCATCAACGAGGCCCTGGGCTGGGCGGCGGAGATCCCGGACCTCATCGGCGCCCTGGTGATTGTGGGAGACAAGCTGGGGGTGTGGGGCCGGGTGGAATTGACCCCCCTGTAGGCCGGCTCCCGAGGAACAGGCCGAAGGGCAGGGAAAGGGCCGGCTTTGTTTTTGGCGCTTTCCTTCCCTTCTTGTTGGTGGTATGGTGACTCAGGGTAGCTCAATCCGAAGCCGCCTTGGTTTGGGCGGCACCCCGCAACCCAGCCATGTCCCCGACTTGCGAGAAACCCCGATCACATCGGCCTGCCAAGCCCCTGGTGATGCACCCCATCGGCCGGGTGGTGCGCCAGGATGACCGGGTCTTTCTGGACATTTTCCCGGAATATTCCCAGGCCCTGGATGGTCTGACAGGATTCTCCCACCTCTGGGTGCTTTACTGGTTCCACGAGCACGACAAGCCCGCTGAGCGTGGCATTCTGAAAGTGCACCCCCGCGGGGACCCTGCCAATCCCCTGACCGGGGTCTTTGCCACCCGGGCGCCGGTGCGTCCCAACCTCATCGGCCTCACCGCCTGCCGCCTGCTGCACCGGGAGGGCACCCGCCTGGAAGTGGAGGGCCTGGACGCTCGGGATGATTCCCCGGTGCTGGACCTGAAGCCCTATATTCCGGACAGGGATTCCATCCCCGAGGCCTATACTCCCAACTGGGTAAAGCGCCCGTCAAAAAAGTCCGGATAAGCTACGCCAGTCAGCGTA
>JAFDHU010000038.1 GCA_019308625.1 Deltaproteobacteria bacterium | reverse complement strand
TTGGGCTGGCAGATGCACCAGGCCGGGAGAAAGGTGACCCTGCTGCCGTATGTGGTGGAGACCGCCAACCCGCAGATGAGTCTGAAGGATTACCTGCTGCACCAGCTTCGGTGGGCCAGGACTTACCGGGTCTGCCGCCCCAAAGGGTATCTGGCTTACGGTATCACCCACGCACTGGTCTGGAGCTTGGCCGCCTGGCTGGCAGCAGGGACGCCCGCCTTGGGGCTGGTGGCCGCGGCCCTGGTGGGGCGCGGGGTGGTGGCCTTTTTCTCCGAACGCCTCTGCCTGCGGGGATCCCTCCCAGCCTGGGCCTTTTTGCTTCTGCCTATAAAGGACCTGGTGGCTTTTGGCCTCTGGCTGCTGAGCTTTGCAGGGAATGAAGTCACTTGGCGCGGCAGCCGCTTCCGCCTCAGCCGGGAGGGGCTCTTAAGCCCCCTTGACTGATTCCCGTGGCAGTACTGGGAGTTATTCCCCAGGCGATGTCCGGCGGGCTGCTTCCTCCCCGTGGACGAGAGGTCCATAGCCGGCCGCCGGGCTCCTCCGAACCGGCGACCGTTTAATCCCCCCGGCCCCACTCCCGTCTCCGGCGGCCCCATGCTATAATACTGAACTGACATGGATTCCAAGCTGCTGGAAGAGTTGCTGGCGGAGGTCCGGGACGGGCGCACCTCCATAGCAGAGGCCCTGGAGAGGCTGCGGACTTTGCCCTTTGAGGACCTGGGCTTTGCCTGTGTGGACCACCATCGCCACCTGCGCCAGGGTTTCCCGGAGGTGGTGTTCGCCCAGGGCAAGACCCTGGCCCAGGTGCAAGCCATCCTGACTTCCCTGTGGGCCAAGTCGGACCGCATCCTGGTGACCCGTCTGGCCCCGGAACAGGCCGAAGTTCTGACCCGGGACTTTCCCGAGGCCCGCTATTACCCGGATTCCCGGGCCATGACCCTGGTGCGGGGCGAGATTCCGGACCAGGGCCGGGGGCTCATCGCGGTCATCTGCGCCGGTACCTCCGATATCCCGGTGGCCGAGGAGGCCGCGGTCACCGCCCGCATCATGGGCCACCGGGTGGAGACGGTGTATGACTGCGGAGTGGCCGGCCTGCACCGGCTGCTGGCCCACCGGCAGCTTTTCCGCCAAGCCACGGTCTTCGTGGTGGTGGCCGGCATGGAGGGGGCCCTGCCCAGTGTGGTGGGGGGGCTGGTGGCCCGTCCGGTGATTGCCGTGCCCACCAGCGTGGGCTACGGCGCCAGCTTCGGGGGACTGGCGGCGCTGCTGGCCATGCTCAATTCCTGCGCCAACGGCGTGGCCGTGGTCAACATTGACAACGGCTTCGGTGCCGGCCACCTGGCGGCCCTGATCAACCGCAAGGACTGACCAAACCCGGCTGAACTCCAAAGCCAGGAGTTTCCCGCCTCGGCGTGCTCAGGTTGAGTTATGCGTGACCGAGAAGATGACCGTCTGCCTGGGGAGCCGCTGATCAAGCCTTGGGGTGGCGATGAGCCGGAGCCCTGCGGCTTATCATCTGCGGGACCGGCAGGTGGTGGTGCTGGAGGCCGAGGGCCACGCCGGAGGGGTCTGCCTGCCGGGGTCTTATCAGGGGGTGTCCTATCCGGCGGGTTCGGCCTATTTTTACTATCCCTGGAGCGCCGAATGGCTGAAATGGTACCGGGATTTGGGGCTGGATCCCGATGCCGCCCTGGTGGCCGACCCTTCCAATGCCTTGTTTTTCCGGGGGGCCTGGATACCTGACTGTTTTTCCCAGCAGGGTCTTAAATGCCTGCCTTTGGGCCCAGCCGCACTGGACAAGCTCCTCCGCCTGGCCGAGGAGTTGGCGGCCTGGGAGGAGGAATGGGAGCCCCTGGGCTCGGAGACCCTCCACCAGGCGGAATGGGACCGTTATTCCCTCCAGGAATATTTGGAAAAAGTCCGGGGCCTGCCGGGGGAGGTCACCCGCCTGTTTGCGCCCTACTGCGCCTCCTGCCTGGGGGCCGGGCCGGAAGAGGTGTCCGCCTGGGCTGGCCTGTACTTTCTGATGTCGGAATTTTCGCCTTCCACCCGCACCGCGGCCTTCCCGGAAGGCAACGCCCGGCTGATTGGGGCCTTGCTTGACAATCTGCCGGCTCCCCCTCGCTTCCGCCAGGTAGTGGTGGGGGTGCGGCCGGCTTGGGACGGGGTGCGGCTTATGGTTATGGATGCTGCGGCCCGGGAGCCCTACTGCCTGGAGGCCGGCGCCGTGATTCTGGCGGTGGGGAAATTCACGGCCCGGAAGCTGCTTGTGCCGGAGACGGGCTGGAATCCCTCCGACTTTGAGCCGTTCCGCTACAGCAGCTACGTGGTGGCGGCCCTCTGCGGCCACGTGAGCCTGGAGGCCCCCGGCTACGAAAACTGGGTGGCGGAGGAGGAGACTTTTTCCGATTTCATTCTGACTCCCCGGCAAGGGGGACATGACCGCCGGGTGATGGTGGTTTTTGCGCCGCAGCCCCCTCCCCGGGAGCGGCAGCGGCTCCTGAAGGAAGATCCCCCAACCCGGGCCGGGAGGATTCTGGCCGCGGCCGACCGTCTTTTCCCCGGCCTGAAAGGAGAGATTGAGGAAATCCACCTTTACCGTTTCGGCCACGCCCAGGTGGTGGCTTATCCCGGTTTCCTCACCTGGTTGAAGAGCCGCTTTCCCCCATCAAAGGGACGTATCATTTTGAGCAGCGCCGACTCTGAGGGGCTGCCCTGCATTGAGGCCGCCATCGTGCAGGGGCAAAAGGCCGCCCGCCAGGCCCGGGAGCTTTTGCGGCTCTGAGGCGCGTTCCCTGACTTTCTGCTGCCATTTCCGGTTGAACCGGCTACAAGTCTGCATTATTTTTTTCGCGGCAGACGCGGAGGGAAACCAGAAAACTGCGGACGGACGGTGGTTCCTGCCATGCCTCATGAAGCTACTCTGGAGCAGCAGAAGCACCATTACGACCGGGTAAAGGAAATCATCCAGCAGGAGGAGATGTGGGAGCGGGTGCCGGAGCCAGCCCGGCAGTTTTCTCCGGAAAACCTGGAAAATCTGGTGAAATACGCCTATTTCGGGGGCTTCATTGACAGCCGCCAGGTGAATCAGCTTCTGTTTCTGAAAAAGGGGGAGTTTCGCCGACTCCTGGCCAAGTGGTACGAAGAGATTCGGAAAAAGGGGTGCTGGCTGTGCTGAGGTGGGCGGGAGCAGGCCCGCACTGGCGTGGCCGGCTGGCTCTGTTGCTTTACAACCCCACAACCTTCTTAAATCAAAGGCTTCTCTTTCTTGGACTCCAGGACGGACTTGAAGTGGTCCCGCTCCTGGCGGGCCTGTATGAGCTCGGCCTCCAGCCGGGCCCGGTCCGGGTGAGGGCCTTCCCCCAGGGCCGCCAGGGCCTGCTCCAGCTCCTTTACTTTTTTGGTCCAGTGGTACAGTTGCTCGGCCAGATAGCGAATGGACATCTTGGGTCTCGGCTCAGCCAGCCGCGGCCAGCTCCACGGGCATGGCTCTCTCCGGCCCCACCAGAGGCAGGATGAAGTAGAAGTTGTTGCCTTCATCGGTGGGCTCGTAGCCCACCACTCCGCCGTGAGTTTCCACCACGTTGCGCACAAAATAAAGGCCCCGGCCGGTGCCGGTTTCCCCGTCCACGTTGCTGCCCCGGTAGCCTTCCTCAAAGATGTGGGGTACATCCTCTGAAGGAATGTGAGGCCCGGTGGTGAATACATTGAACTTGACGCCGTCCTTGCCGGGTCCGAAATAGTCCTTCAGGATTTCCTGACCGAAGGACAGATACTTCCGGCCGTACTGGTTGGTACGGGTGTATTTTGCGGCATTGGAGAACAGATTGGCATAAACCTGAGACATGAGCCCCTTGTCCACAGACAGGAGAATCTCCTCGTCCGGCACACCTCCCAGACGCACGTCAATTTCGATGCCCCGCTCCTGCAGTTGAGGAAGAAACATCTGAAGCTGGGGCTCAATAATCTCCCGCTGCACCCGGTGGGGCTTGCGGCGGAGCACCAGTTGACCCCGCTGAAAATGGGAAGGCCGGAACAGCGACTCAATGAACAAGCTGACTCCTCGGTACTGCTGCTCCAGCATCTGGAAGTCCTGTTCCATCTCCTCCACCAACTGGTGCAGGCTTGGTACGGCTTCCGAGGGGTCGGAAAATTTTCCGGCGCTGTCCCATTCCTTCAAAGTTCTGATTTTGTCTCGCAGGTGCCGCAGGTGCAGCTTCAGGCTGATATTGGGAATGATGATGTTGTGTTCAATGTCGGCCACCAGGCTGTTGATGAAGCGGATGTGCTGAATATTCTGCTCGGCGATGATCTTGTTGTGCAGGTTGTAGCCCAGACGGTTGGCGTATTTCTCCAGGAAGAAGCGGTTGTGCTCGGTGAGCCGGTCGGCGGGAAAGACCTCCAGCATGCCGATCAACTGCTCCTTGGCATAAAACGGCAGGCGGTCCACCAGGAGCAAATTGCCGCGTACTGGAATGAGCCAGGAATTTTCCAGGGCGTAGGCCTGGCTCTCCAGGCGGATGCCCGGGGGGGCGGTGGGCTTTTCCGGATGCAGGCCCCGGAGGCTGTCGCACACCAGCTCCAGGCGGTCCGGCGGGGCAATCAGATAAAGGCGGGAGTCCAGGTCAAAGAATTCCTTGATGACACTGACCACCACCCGGTAGAAGTTGTCCAGCGTCTCGTACTCCTGGGCCAGATCAAAGAAGGTCTTGAGGGCATCGTCCTCCAGAAAGCTGAAGCTGTATTGCTTGAAGGCCTGCCGCTTTTCCCTGACCCGGACCAGAATTTTTTCAAGGTCTGACGGTATTGCCATGGTCGCTGGCTGATTCCTCCCCGAACTGCAACAGCCCCGCAATTTTCCTCTGTTTCGGAAGTTGGGCACATCCCCGGTGGGAATTAACACATTAATTTTATCATATGCATCCCTAATTGCGCAGCCCTGCTGCGGGTGCCGGAGAAATCACCGGGTCACTCCGGCAGAACGGGCAAAGCGGCGCACCCCCTCCTCATAGAGGTCCCGGCCCAGGCAGTCGTTGACCACGATGGCGGGGAAATCCTCCACTTCCAGGCGGTGGACGGCTTCGGGCCCCAGCTCCGGAAAGGCCACCACTTCGGCTTTTTTGATACGCTGGGCCAGCAGGGCTCCGGCGCCGCCGGTGGCTCCCAGATACACTGCCTTATACTGCACCAGGGCGGCGATGACCTCCGGGGAGCGCTTCCCCTTGCCGATCATGGCTTTAAGGCCTACTGCCAGCAGGGCCGGGGTGTAGGTGTCCATGCGGGAGGCGGTGGTGGGCCCGGCCGCGCCGATGACCCGCCCGGGGCGGGCCGGGGAGGGCCCCACGTAATAGAGGATTTGCCCGGACAAGTCCACCGGCAGCTCCCGGCCAGCAGCCAGCAGGTCCACCAGGCGCTGGTGGGCGGCATCCCGGGCGGTATAGAGCACTCCGCTGATGAGCACCTGGTCACCCATCTCCAGGGCCGTTACTTCCTCATCGGTCAGCGGCGGCACCAGCTTGACGGTTTTGGACATGCTTGACCCCTAAAGCACGGTTTCCTTATGGCGGGCGGCATGGCACTGGAGGTTCACCCCCACCGGCAGGGAGGCGATATGGCAAGGCTGTATCAGCAGGTGCACCTCCAGAGCAGTGAAGCGGCCCCCCAGGCCCTGGGGGCCGATGCCCAGGTCGTTGACGGCCTGAAGCAGCTCGGCCTCCAGCCCGGCCAGTTGCGGGTCAGGGTTGGGTCGGCCCAGCTCCCGGAGCAGGGCCTTTTTGGCCAGCAGGGCCGCCTGCTCCAAGGTGCCGCCGATACCCACCCCCACAATCACCGGCGGACAGGGGTTGGGGCCGGCCTCCCTGACTGTGGTGACCACTGCCTCCTTGATGCCCGGCCAGCCCTGGGCGGGCTTGAGCATAAAGACGCGGCTCATGTTTTCGCTGCCCCCGCCTTTGGGCACCACGGTAAGCTTGAGTCTGTCCCCCGGCACGATTTCGGTGTGCACCACCGCGGGGGTGTTGTCCCCGGTGTTCTGCCGGGTCAGGGGATGGCACAGGGATTTTCTCAAATAGCCTTGGGCGTAGCCCTGACGCACCCCCTCCTGGATGGCCTCGGTGAAATCCCCGCCCACGATATGCACTTCCTGGCCCAGTTCCGCAAAGACCACGGTGAGGCCGCAGTCCTGGCACAGAGGATAGCGCTCCTTAGAGGCGATGCGGGCGTTTTCCAGCAACTGCCGGAAAATCTCCCGGCCGGCAGGAGACTCCTCCTCTTCGGCGCCGCGTCGCAACGCGGCGATAACATCCTCGCCCAACTGGTAATTGGCCGCCATGGCCAACTCTTTTACCGCCTCAGTAATAGCTGTCGCGTCGATCTGCCGCATTCAGGTGGCCTCAAGAAAAGAGTTACCGCTAGCCGCCCAGGTCGGTTTTGAAAAACTGCTGGGTGGAAGAGGGCGTGGCAGGTCCTACCCCGGTTAAGGTCTGGCCTTCCGGATAGAAAAGCTCCTCCCCGGCCGCGGCTTCATGGTCATAGCCCTCCTCCGCCACGCCGGCGATTTGGGTCTTGACGCTCAGGACGGGAAATTGCTCCACCGGCTGATTTTTCAAAGCCTCCCGCATGTAGGAGATGAAGATGGGCGCC
The DNA here is from genome assembly GCA_019308625.1 of Deltaproteobacteria bacterium. Taxonomy (GTDB): domain Bacteria; phylum Desulfobacterota; class Desulfobaccia; order Desulfobaccales; family 0-14-0-80-60-11; genus DTHB01. Next base: position 3,381 of record JAFDHU010000038.1, on the reverse strand, counting down.
GCGGCCCGGGAGCCGGTCTCCCGGGGGCCCAGACTGCGTTCATCGTCCATGCCCACCCAGACCCCGGTGATGAGGGAGGGGGTGAAGCCCACAAACCAGGCGTCCCGGTTGCGGTTGGTGGTCCCGGTTTTCCCTCCCATGGGCCGCTTAAGCACTCTGACCCGGACGCCGGTGCCCCGCTCCACCACCCCGATGAGCAGGCGGGTCATGGTATCCGCCCCTTCCGGGCTCATGACCTGGGTTTTCAACGGGCAGCTTTCATAGAGCACCCGTCCGTCCCGGTCCTCAATGCGTTCAATGAACACCGGTTCCACCAGCCGTCCCCGGTTGGGAAATACCGAGTAGGCCCGGGTGAGCTCCAGGAGGGTCAGCTCCGAGGCCCCCAGGGCGGAAGCATAGTTGGGATAAATAGGGGACTTGATGCCCAGGGTTTTGGCCATCTGGACCACAGCCGGCACCCCCAGGGCCATCATCATGCGCACCGCCGGGACGTTGCGGGATCGGGCCAGGGCCGTGGCCAGGGTGATGGGGCCGCTGAAAGTATGGTCGTAGTTCTGGGGGGACCACCATTGCCCGGGCCGGCCGCCAGGCAGGGACAGGGGCTCATCGTACAGGATGGAGTCGGGGCCGTAGCCCCGCTCAATGGCCGCGGCATAGACGATGGGTTTGAAGGCCGAACCAGGCTGCCGCCGGGCCTGCACCGCCCGGTTGAAGGAGCTGTCGGAAAAATCCTTGCCGCCCATCAGGACCCGCACTTTGCCGGTCTTCAGCTCCATGGAGATTAAGGCGCCCTGCACCGTGGGGGCCGGCTCCAGCTTGGCGGTCCAAGTGCCGGAGGCCCGCTGCCGGCCAGTGAGGCGCACCTGAATGACATCCCCGGGCCGGAGGGCGGCGTAGGTACGGGACAGCAGCTTCTCGGATTTGGCCGGGGGCCGGAGCACTCCCCGATGGTCCCCTATCTGAAGCTGTACGGTCTGCCGGCGGTGATCCGCCTTGGTGACCAAGACTGTGACCAGCAGACCCCGCCGAGGAGGATATTTCCGAAAATACTCCTGTTGCCGCGCCTGGAACCTTTTCAGCTCCTTGCCCCGTAGATGCCGGGAAGGGCCCCGGTAGCCATTGCGCTTTACCAGGGCGTTGAGGCCCTCCTGAATGGCCTGCTGGGCCACCCGGTGGAGGTTGACATCTGCCGGGGTATAAACCCGCAGACCCAGACTCAGGACCCGCTCCTTGCCGAAGCGCTCTTCCAGGAGGCCCCGCACATATTCGGTGTAATAGCCGCATTCCTTGAGCCAGCCGGGACGGTGGGGCTTCAGGAGCAAGGGCTGGCTTAGGGCCCGTTGGGCCTCCTCCCGGCTGATGAAGCCCACCTCCACCATGCGCCTGAGTACATAGGCCTGCCGGGCCTTGGCGTTGCCCGGATTAAGAATGGGGGAATAGCGGCTGGGGGCCTTGGGAATGCCGGCCAGCAGGGCGGACTCCGCCAGATTGAGATCCTCCACGTGCTTGCCGAAATACTCCTGGGCGGCAGCCTCCACCCCATAGGCCCCGTGGCCCAAAAAGATGTTGTTCAGGTAAAGTTCCAGAATTTCTTCTTTGGTGAGGTAATTTTCAATGCGGTAAGCCAGCACCGCCTCCCGGATCTTGCGACGGAAGCTTTTTTCCGAAGTCAGGAGAATGCGCTTCACCACCTGCTGAGTGATGGTGCTGCCTCCCTGGACGATTTCACCGGCCTCCAGGTTGCGGATGAAGGCCCGGATGATGCCGAAGATGTCCACCCCGGGGTGTTCAAAAAACCGGGCGTCCTCGGCGGCCACAAAGGCCAGAATCAGATGCCGGGGCAGGCGGCTGTAAGGCACTTCAATGCGCCGCTCCGCGTAAAATTCCCCCATCAGCCGGCCGTCCCGGGCATAAATCCGGGTGACCACCGGCGGGCGGTACTCCTTGATGGTGGTGAAATCCGGCAGGTCTTGCAGATAGCGGTAATAAACCACCCCGGCGGCGCCGATGCCGAGGAGCACCATCAGCAGCAGCGACCCATAGAGCGCGTAACCCAGCCGCCGGGCCCAACGCTTACGATGCTGGATTTTCTCCAGCCGGGGGTCTCGCACCCCTTTGGTGAACTTCACGGCTCCCTCCCCCTGAGTTGCTTAAAACTCCCCTGGTGGGGCCCCTCAGACCCCGGTGCAGCGGCCCAAAAGGCTTGGAAAGCCTGTTCCGCCGGAAAGGTGTCGTCGCCCTCGTTTCAAAAGGTGATAATGCTGTAGCCGGCTTCAAGATATCTGGCCATACCGACATGGCCCCTAAAGGCAAACAACGCCGCTTTAGCCATCTCAGCTCCCCATGCAGGTCTCTGGTGTGTCCCTGATTCGCTTTTTCAGGCCAGGCCTTCAGCCTCCTCAAAATTTTTCACAAACTGGGCCACCTGCACCCCCAAATGCACGCATTCCTTGCCTTCCATGCAGGCGTCCGCGTCCGCTTTTTCCAGATGGGTGGTCAGGACATGCTCCCCCTTGGTCAGTTTAATGATATAGGCATTCTTTCCTTGATCAAAAGTTAAATCGCAATCTATCCGGTATTTTTCGATATCCGGGAACATTTCCTTGATTTTTCCTGTGAGAACTTCCTTGGTGTATACCATATCTTTCTCCTGTCGCCAGGGATTGCCGCCTTTTTCAGGCAGCTCTCCGGCTGCTGTCGGCTTGTGCCCCAGACGGCTGCAGGTCGCATTGCCGGGCGGAGTGCGGTTAATGGGACATCGCTTTATCCGGGTAAAAATTTAATCTAATCAGGTCCTTGGGTCATGGTCAACGCGCCGACACCCTTTTTTCAAAAGTTAAGGATTTTCCAACTTTTAGGCAAGAGAATGTCCTCTTTTTTCCGCCCGCCCATAGGCTTGAAGCCTTTTGGCCTGGAGGAACTGCATTTTTTTACCTGCCCCCCGGCTGGCGGTGGAGCAGGAAGTTCCGGGCTTTGGGCCCGCAGTTGAGGATCAGGTCCAGGGAGGACAGATTGGCCAGGAAGTCCCCCCAGAGCTGGGGATATACCGGGGGAACGTACTTGAGGGGGCGCAACTTAATCCCGTTCTGCTCAAAGAGAGGGAGGTCAAGGTGCTTTTTTACCTGGTCCAATATCACATAGGTTTCGGCCCCCAGGGCCCGGCAGAGCTCCACCAGGAGCTGGGTGCCCTTGGCCTTGATCCCCAGCTCAGATTGCAGAACCACTTTGACGTCAAGCTGGAAGGCACTTAAAAGGTGTCGGATAACAGCCAGATTCAGGTCCACCAGTCTCTCCCACTTAGGCGTGAACAGGTCTTCCAGGAAGTCCAGGTGCTCCTCCAGGTAAGGTGCGTGCTTGTAGGCCGTTTTCAGGCTTTCCAGG